>JAVROZ010000523.1:0-5220 GCA_032162485.1 Mycobacterium sp. | reverse complement strand
AGTTCCGGGCTGGTGATCAGCGCGACGAAATCTCCGACGTGCATTCCCAGCCGAACCAGGTCCTCCCGCGAGGACACCTTGCGGTCGACACGAACCTCGACGTGCTCCCAGTCCGTGGGTTGGGTGTCGATCTCATCGCCGAAGGCGTGCCCACTGGCCTTGAGCGGCATCACCGTGCCGGTGATGAACTCCTCGGGGTCGTCGATGAAGATCCGCACCCGGGCGCCGGCGGCGAATCGAGCCGAAAAGGTGCCGACCGGAACCAACTCCAGACGCCCGTTGTCTTTCAGTCTGCGCACCATGCAGCCGATGGTGTCCGAGTGCACCACCAGGGCCCGGTCGGTGGTCTCCGACTTCCCCGCGAGTTCGGCCGTCAGCGCCCCGCGGCGGGTCAGGGAAAACGGAACGCCGAAGTCGTCGAGGATATTGCCGACCAACTGCATCACCGCGTCGGTGCGGCCCGACGGACTGGGGGTCTGCAGCAGTGCCAGCAGCGTGTCGACCATCCACGTGCGATCGGTCTCGGCCATAGCCGCGGTTTGCGGCACCTTGTCTCCCTTCGAGATTGTTGGAAATCGTGTTCAACCTAGCGGGTGGCCAGCGTAATCGCGCGGCTGGCTGCGGCGGCTACTCCTTGCGTTCGCGCCACTCCCGCTCGAACGGCAACCGCCACGCGTTGGGCGCAATCAACTGGTGAATCGCGTTGGGTCCCCATGTCCCGGTCTGATACATCTTGGCCGGCGGCGGGTCGCTGAGCAGCTGCTCCGAACGCTCCCACAGCGATTCGATGCCCTCGGCGGTGGTGAACAGCGTGTGATCACCCCGCATCGCATCGAGGATGAGCCGTTCGTATGCCTCAAGCACATCGGAGACGGTGTCGATCTCCTGCGAGGAGAACTGCATGGACATCTTGTCCAGCTTCATGCCGGGACCGGGCCGCTTGCCGTAGAAGGACAGTGAGACCTTGGAGTTGTCGGCGAGGTCGAACGTGAGGTGATCGGGGCCTTGGGTCCCGACGCCTGATCCGGGCGGAAACATGGTTCGGGGAGCTTCTTTGAACGCGATCGAAATGACGCGGATGCCCTCGGCCATTTTCTTGCCGGTGCGCAGATAGATCGGTACACCGGCCCAGCGCCAGTTGTCGATGCCAACTTTGAGAGCGATGAACGTCTCGGTGTCGGAATCCTTGGCCACCCCCTTCTCTTGGCGGTAACCGCCGTATTGGCCCCGCACCACATTGGACGTCTTGATCGGCAGCATGGACCGGAACACCTTGTTCTTTTCTTCGCTGATGGCGCGCGGTTCGAGTGCCGTCGGCGGCTCCATCACCACGAACGCCATAACCTGGAACAGGTGGGTCACCACCATGTCTTTGTAGGCGCCGGTTTCCTCGTAGAAGTTCGCCCGCTGGTCCAGGCCAAGGGATTCGGGAATGTCGATCTGAATGTGGTCGATGAAGTTGCGGTTCCAGATCGGCTCGAACAGTCCGTTGGCGAAGCGGAAAGCCAAGATGTTCTGCGCCGCCTCCTTGCCCAAGAAGTGGTCGATGCGGAAAATGTGGGATTCCTCGAAGGTTTCGTGCAGGAAGTCGTTGAGCGAGACGGCGCTTTCGAGATCGGTGCCGAACGGTTTCTCCATCACCACCCGGGAGCGCTCGACGAGGTCAGCATCGCGCAGCATGGTGATGACGGCGCGCGCCGCCTTGGGCGGGACGGACAGGTAGTGCAGTCGCCGAACGTTGGATCCCAGATTGTTTTCGGCTTCGGTCACCGCCGCGGCCAGGGCTTCGGGACCGGCATCCTGAGGGACGTAGGTGAGGATCTTCGCGAAATTGCTCCACTGTTCGGCTGTGAGCTTGTGCGAACCGAACTCGTCGATCGCGGTCTTGGCGATTTCCCTGAACTCGTCGTCGGTGAGGTCTTCCAGGGACGTGGCGACGATTTCGATGTTCGGCGCAAGCTCGGACTGATCCAGATAAGCCAGGCCGGGGAGAAGTTTGCGTTTGGCAAGGTCGCCTGTCGCGCCGAACAGCACTATGACGTGCGGGTCGAGCGGACCAGAGTCGTGTCGGCGCGGGCGTTCGTCTGGCGCCGGGTAGGAGATTGTTTGCGGTTTCTTGTTGGCCACTCCCGCGATACTTCCATCGCCGCGCTCCGAGCGCACCGTCGACATCCGATCGGCTCTCCGGAAGGGCGAATGCTGTGCCCGTTGGGCTCAATGCTGTCGCGTCGATCTGGTGTGGATTGCGCTGTGGGTGGGAACCAACGAGTGTGGCCCACACAGAAACTGACGAATCCCTCACCGAGGACAAGAAACGGGCACCCGATCCCGACGACCCGAGCAAACCGGAGTCGCCGCACGATCTGACGAGGGCGTCATGGTTTTTCGTGCTGCGTAAGACCCTGCACGAATTCACCAATGATCAATGCACCGACCTGGCCGCGGCGTTGACGTACTACGCGGTGTTGTCGGTGTTCCCGGCGCTGCTGGTGATGGTCTCGCTGCTCGGCGTTCTCGGACAGGGCCCGCGTACCACCAGTGCCCTGCTCGATGCGGCAGCCGACCTTGTGCCCGCCTCGGCGGTCGACATGCTGCGTCAGCCCATCGAGCAGGTCGTCAATAACCCCTCAGCAGGTTTTGCGCTCGTCTTCAGCGTGCTTGCGGCGCTGTGGTCAGCGTCGAGTTATGTCGGCGCATTCGGGCGGGCGATGAACCGCATCTATGAGATCGCCGAGGGGCGCCCGTTCTGGAAACTGCGCCCGCTGCAACTGGCGCTCACGTTGGCGGGCCTTGTGCTTGTTGCCGCGGTGGCCCTCATGCTGGTGATCAGCGGACCGGTCACCGAGGCCGTGGGCACTGCGATCGGGTTCGGCGCTGCCGCTCAGAGGATTTGGACCGTTGCCAAGTGGCCGCTCATCCTGGTGTTTGTTTCGCTGGCGGTGGCGATCCTTTACTACGTCACTCCCAATGTGCAGCAGCCGAAGTTTCGCTGGCTCAGCATCGGTGCGGGTGTCGCCATTGTGGTGTGGGCGATCGCCTCACTTGGATTCGGTTTCTACGTAACCCATTTCGGCAGTTACGACAAGACCTACGGCGCGCTGGGAGGCGTCATCGTGTTCCTGTTGTGGCTCTATCTCACTAACGTGGCGCTGCTGTTCGGCGCGGAACTCGACGCCGAACTTGAACGCGGGCGTCAACTCCAGGCCGGAATCGCCGCCGAACGAGAGTTGCAGCTACCGCCGAAAGACACCCGGGTCGTCGAAAAGAACGAGGCTACCGAGCAGACCGACATCAAGCGGGGCCGGTTGCTGCGCCGCACGCGAGGCCGACGCGAATAGGTTCGCGACGAACGGGTACGAAACGCATTTGCGCGCCAGCTCGGAGGAGTCGAATTAGCCGGGGCAGTAAGTGGATTCGGCGGCACTGACCATAGAGGTGACGTCGGCAAACGTGATGCCCTTGCCGCCCAAGGTGGTGTGGATGTCCTGGGCGATCTGGTCTGGCGTCTTGCCGGCAGTGCGGTCGGCGCAGATCTGATGCCCCATCGAGACGATGTCGGAGTCGTCTCCTGCCGGCCAGCTGAAGCCGAGCTTGTGCATCTGACCCAGGAACGCATCATCGGTGCTGTCGGCGACTGCGATCGCAGTGCTCATGGTGAGTGCGGCGCCAACCAGCACGGGGGCGGCAAGCCTGGTCAGCCAGCGACGTGAAGACATTTCCATGCCTCCCTCTCTCTTCGACGATGCGTCTTGTTATTGACACAGAGTCAGTACAGTACGAGCGGCCCTAATCCGCAACAGGAAGAGCAAATACACCGTCGGCGCGGGAACCGGCCGGGTCAGGACCGATCGCGCACGGCGTCGATCGCACGGTAGATGCGCTGCTCGCTTACCGGACGCGGTGTGCCGAGTTGTTGAGCCCACAAGCTCACCCGCAGTTCCTCGATTTGGCGGCCAATTTCGCGGACGTCGGCTGCCGTCGTCCGAACCGGCGGCAACGTGCGCACAAGCTCGTCGTAGGCCTGCTGCACGGCATGTACCCGTTGCATCCGATCGTGGTCGGCTTGGATCGCGTGGGGCAGCCTGTCCAGGCGACGGCGGATGGCGAGCAGGTAGCGGGTGAGGTCGCCCAGACGCGCGCGCCCGGTGGCCGTGACGAATCCGGGCGGCAACAGCCGGTCGAGCTGTGCCCGGATGTCGGAGATTGCCTCGCCCTGTGCGGGCGGGGGCTGCGCGGGCAGCACGAGTTGCACTTCGCCGGCGGCGGACAACACTTTCTCGGTGCCGCTCACAATCTCGGTGGTCGCGGATACCAGCGCCTTGGCTACGCGATCCCGCAGCACCGCGAACTCGTCGCGGGTCCACACCGGTTCAGGTACCAGGGCGTCCATCGCGGCGTCGGCGCAGTCGTTGAGCAGCGCGGTCAAAGACCCGCCAGGGTTGGTGCCCAAAATGAGGCGTGTTCGCGGATCCAGCTGTCGTTCAACCGCTTTGACCGGTGAAGCCACACTCAGCCGTAGCAACCGTCGTAAGCCCGGGCCCATCGCGCTGCCCTGTTCGACGGGGGTGGTGAACACGCGCAGGTCGACGGCGGTTCCCACGTCGAGCAAGGCGGGAAAGCCCCGCACAGCGCGTCCCTCGACCGAGCGTTCCACGACCCGCGGCAGTTCCGCGAGGTCCTCGGGCCAGGTGCGTAATCCCTTTCGTTCCAATTCTCCGGCGACCGCTTGGGCGACGGCCTGCTGAGCCGGCGCGGCGAGGCGCTCCTGTAGCGCGCGCAGGTCCTTGCCCCGCGCGACCTCAGTGCCCTCGGGGGATTCGACCGCAAATGTCACTCGCAGGTGCGGCGGTAGCTTGTCCAGGTCGAAGGCATCGATCGGCACCACAACGCCGGTGCGACGGCGCAATTCGCGCCGCAACGTTTCCAGCAGCGGCTCACCGGTCGGGTCGATTCCGGTCAGCACCGACCGGGCCGTGTCTGGGGCCGGAACGAAGTTGCGCCGCAAGTCTTTTGGCAGTGAGCGGATGAGTGCGGTAACGAGTTCCTCGCGCAGTGCTGGGACCTGCCAGGCGAATTCGTCACCACCGAGGCGGGCAAGGACGTCGATCGGTATATGCACCGTGACACCGTCGTCGGCTGCACTGGGCTCGAACCGGTACGTCAGCGGCAGTGCGGCATCGCCCGTCCGCCACGTGTCCGGGCGATCCTCGGTGGCGGGAG
>JAVROZ010000522.1:0-3503 GCA_032162485.1 Mycobacterium sp. | reverse complement strand
TTGGTGTCTCTTGATAGCCGTAGTAGTTGATCGGTCCACCCCCCCAGCGCCCGCCAGCGGGCGGGAGCGGCCCGCCCCAAGCCGGCCGAGGTGGTGCACCGTAGCCCCAGGGTGCGGCTCCGTTGCCCCATGGTGCGCCGTGGAAGTAGCCGCGCTGCGGATCGCCGTGCCACGGCCCTCCGGGATCTCCGGGTCCGGGTCCACCCGGTCCGCGGTCGGCGGGCGGTGGGCCGCCACGACCGTCATGGCCGCCGGCGCCAAAGGGTGCTCCGCCCGGACCCCCGCCGCCCGGACCACCCGGTCCGCCGCCGGGAGCGCCGTGGCTATCGCCGCCCGGACCGCCCCCGGGGGGAGCGCCATGTCCGCCGCCGCCGGGCCCGCCCCCGGGACCGCCGTGTCCGCCTGGATCGGCGCTGGCCAAGCCGGTTCCCGCGCCCATTGCCGCCGCCCCAATTGCCCCAGCGACTGCTACTCCCGCTGCCAGTTTTTTCAGATTCATGGTCATCCACCCCTCTGCTTGTAACTTCCGCAAGCACTAAGCCCGCAACGCCAGGCTAGATAGCTTGTCTATGAATCAGTTATGTTTAGCCTCTGAGCGTGTTCGCTCTCGGACAGTGGCGGCACTTCAAACCTGTGTTGTGCAGGGGAATTGGAGTCGCTCTGTTTAAATTGTTTCAATTGTGCTGCCGCGGGCATAAGATGGTGTGCATGTCGCCCGTCAGTACGCTCGCCAGCCAAGTCGAGGAACGCGTCCGTCGCGATCCCGGTTTTGCCAAACTCCTTGATGCGCTGCTTGATGTGCCGACCGTGCCAATGGAGGAGCTGGAGCGCGTCGCCGCCCGCAACCTGAACAACGAGCGCCGCGACGGCCTCATGAGCGGCTTTCGGGCCGGCGCCATCCCGACACGCGAGGTCCAGTCGCGCTTGGGATACGAGACACCCCAAGCGGTCCACGAACTCCGTCGGCGCGGCAAGGTGCTCGGTGTCACCGTCGGCAACAACACCTGGTTCCCGGCTTGGCAGTTCCAGGACGGTCGGCTGCGTTCGGACCTGTCGGAGATCCTCAAGCTGCTGGCCCAATTCACCACCGACCCGGTCGTTGCCGATCGCATCATGCGCATCAAGCGCGACGATTTGGGTGGGGCATCGATGTCGGAGGCGCTGCGCCGCAAGAAGACCGCCGACGTCGCGTGGCGGCTGCTCGCCTCCGTCGGTGCCTAATCTGGCCGCTGGCTATCGGGTTCCGCTTCCCGGAAAGCGCCCTGTCGGGCTTGCCCGTCGAACCGTTTCGGCCGGCACCGAAATGTGGCGGGTTGAAGCCGCTGAGCCCGCAGACTGGACCTGGGTCGGATTTCCCCTGCCGCGCTTTCGGTTCGATCCAGCGTCGGGCTTATTCCGTACTCGCTACGCCGCGACCGCATACGAGGGAGCTTTTCGCGAACGGTACCGGGATACCGGCCGGAGCATTCCCGCCGACCATGCGTCCCAATACCTGATCCGGCTGGTGGCGCAACGGCCGTTGCGAATCTTCGATCTCAGGACGCAGCGAAACCTCGATGTCCTCGACATCGACGATCAGATCAGCACCGGTCAAGAAAGCGGCGTCTGGCAGACCTGCCATCGGCTGGCCGACGCCGCTCGACGGTGGTGGCCCGATCTCGACGCAATCGTGTACCGGTCGCGCACTACGCCCGAAACCTCAACCAACTACGCGATCTTCGCTCACGACGCGTTCACGACAGAGTCATGGTTGCTCGCGGATCGGACGGATATCCTTATCGACTTGGTGCTTCGGCATGACTTCACCGTCAACTGGGAGATCTAAAGGACATGCGCGAGACGACGCCGAGGCGCCAACAGGTGCATACGGCGTTACGCGCCTTGGTGCGCGCCTCGGCCCCACGTCCCACCGCGGCCAAGCGTGCCGCCAAGGACTTCGAACAACCTCTACTGCCGGCCGTCCGCGCAGAGATCCGCTGGGCGTTTCATCCGCCGCGCACCTGGCTGTCGGGCGTCGTGGCCAATCTGGTTTTGGCCGCAGTCTGGCTTTTGGTGCAACCGCTGACCGCCGCCGACGGCCACCCACCCAGCCGCCACTTTCACCACAATCAGCTCGACTGGGTGGTCTTGGTAAGCACCTACTTCTCCTCGTTCGTGCTCGCCGATGTGACGACTACGAATCTGCTTGGCGGCGACCACTATCGGGTCGCGAAAGGCTTGTCCGACGGCGTGCCGCTGTGGCGAATGCTGCTCATAAAGAACCTGGCGCTGCTGGCGATCGTTGGGCTGCCCACCCTCGCGGTGGCGGTGGCATTGACGGTGACAAAGGAGGGTCTGCCGCAGCTGGCCATGACGATCCCCAACGTCGCGGTGCCCATCGTGTCCTGGCTCGGGGTGGGCAACGTCATTTCCGTGCTGCATCCGGTGCCCGCCGAGCCCCTGATCAGGCGCTGGCGCCAACGCCACAATCTCCGTCGCACTGCCAGCTGGTTGCTAGCCATTACGCTGCCCTATGCGTTGTACTACGTGGCCGACCCGATGGGCGGGTTCGAGCACCGGATCTTCTGGACGCAGCTACCCGCGGCGGTCGGACCTGTATTCGGGCGAGACACGAAGAGTTTTGTGCATCTCGGCATGGCGCTGTTGGTTTGGCTAGGGGGGACGGTCGTGGCCCTGCTTTGGGTGCGCAGGCAGGGACTGCGGTTCAGGTAGGCGCACAGTGCAGGACTGCCGAATGACATGGATTCCTCCACGCGTCGACCGTGTTGAGAGGACAATCAATTTCACTCGGCTGGCCTTCGCCGTAGTCCGATAGTAGGAGGTGGCAATGAGCCGCATTCTCCGGCGTTGCGCAATTGGCGCGTTCGCTCTCGCGTCGACGGTGGTGCCGACACTGATCACACCGGCGGTCAGCCGCGCTGACGACTGCGCCCCCGGCTGGGCGTGGAGCGTCGAACTGAATCAGTGCATATGGGTTCTTCCGGCCGCGAACGGCCCCGGGGGACCGGGCGGGCCGGGTGGACCGGGCGGGCCAGGTGGACCCGGCGGCCCCGGTCGCCATTAGTCGCAAAAACCAGGTGTGAGTCGCTTCACACTGCGGTCATTAACCTAGCTAAGTGTTAAACTAGCTAAGTAATACTCGATTCGACATTGGAGAAGACGCTTGCCGCGCACAGAAAACGACACATGGGACCTGGCTACCAGCGTGGGCGCCACGGCGACAATGGTGGCCGCCGCCCGCGCGATCGCGACAAACGCTGACAACCCGGTGATCAACGACCCATTCGCCGAACCGCTGGTACGAGCCGTCGGCGTTGACTTCTTTACCCGGTGGGTCTCGGGTGATCTTGCCGCCGCCGACGTGGATGACGACCAGTCGACCTGGAAACTCGACCACATGCCCGCGGCGATGGCTGCTCGAACCCGCTTCTTCGACTCGTTCTTTGCAGACGCGACGCAAGCTGGAATCCGGCAGGCCGTCATCCTGGCGTCCGGGCTGGACG
>JAVROZ010000521.1:0-5344 GCA_032162485.1 Mycobacterium sp. | reverse complement strand
CGCACCCCCGGGTAGCGGAACACGTCCCAGGTGCCGCCCAAGCGCGCGCGTCGCTCCAGGATTGTGTAGGTAAGCTTCGGGTTTCGTCGGTTAATGCGGTATGCGGCGCCGATTCCGCCGATACCGGCCCCGATAACGATGACGTCGAAGTAGTCGGCCTCGGGCGCTGGGTTTCCGGCGGCCTCCTCCTCGTTGGTCACGCTCATCGCAAACCTCGCTTGAAGTATTGGGGACGGTTCACCACACTATGGCACCACCGTGGTCAGCGCCTGTTCGTTGCGTTTCGGCGTTCCAGTCGCCAGTTCGGTATACGAGCCCTGCCGCAGCAGGAGAACTCCAGCTCCGAAGAAGCTGTCCGAGAATCGAATCGGTGAGGACGGTAGCTGCTCGGGAGTGGGTGGCGCTCGCTACTGCGTTGCCATGCCCCGCTACCGCTTGGCGCGTCGACCTCAGCACCCGTCAATGTGCGGATGAACGGCGAGAGCGGTTTGCGCGGCCGACTGCTCCTCAACTACGCGTTGTGGCGACGGCGATTTTTGACATTCTCCGACTGATCGGGCGTTTCTGGGGTACCCCCCAGGTGGCTCTACTTGGCCGTCTCATGGACGGCCGTTCCCGACACTGGCGTCATCCGACCTAGCCGCCGCGAACCGCTATTAGGCGCAGATTCAATAGTCATCAGTCTGAAACCAGGGCATTACACCGACGAAAAGTATCGAATTCCCCGATAATCGAGTATCGTAAGTATATATCCTGGGCGGGACGGGTACACACACTCCGCATCAATGCCAGATACAGCGACGACGCTTTCCGGTCTGGGCAAACTTTTGGGTAGGGGGATGCATGTCGTTTGTGACAGCACAGCCAGAGGCGCTGACGTCCGCGGCCGGGGATCTCGGCAGCATTGGCGCTGCCGTGGTGGCCGGAAACGCGGCGGCCGGCGGCCCGACCACCGGGGTTATTCCCGCGGCCGCCGACGAGGTGTCGGCGCTGACGGCGGTTCAATTCGCCGCACACGCCGTCCTTTACCAGGAGCTGAGCGCGCAGGCCGCGGTTATTCATCAACAGCTCGTCGATGTGCTGGGGACCAGCGCCGCTTCATATGCGGCCGCTGAAGTTTCCAACGTCGCCGCAGTCCACTGAATCGCTGAGGTCTCAACATGGACTACGGAGCCTTTCCTCCGGAATTCAATTCCGCGCGGATGTATGCCGGCCCGGGCGCGAGCCCGATGGTGGCCGCGGCGGCCGCCTGGGACGCGCTGGCTGGTGAACTGCGTTCCGCGGCCACGAGCTACGGCTCGGTGATCGAGACGGTCACGAGCGGGCCGTGGGTGGGGCCGTCAGCAACGGCGATGGCTTCCGCGGCCGCGCCCTACGTGGCGTGGATGAGTGCGACCGCCGCGCAAGCCGAAACCGCGGGCATGCAGGCCAAAGCGGTGGCAGGCGCGTTCGACGCGGCCTTCGGCATGACGGTGCCACCGCCGGTTATCGCGCTGAACCGCGCCCAGGTGATGATGCTGGCCGCAACAAATTTCTTCGGTCAGAACACGGCCGCAATCGCGGCCCTGGAGACCGAGTACGCCGAGATGTGGGCGCAGGACGCGGCGGCGATGTACACCTACGCCGCGAATGCGACGACAGCTACCTCAAGCGTCACGCCGTTCACCGCGGCACCGGAAACCACCAGTTCATCCGGGCTGGCCGCACAGTCGGGCGCCCAGGCGGCAGCCGCGTCGACTGGCGGCGTCCAATCGACGCTGTCGCAACTGATCACCGCGGTTCCCAACGCATTGCAGAGTCTGGTGTCCCCTGGGGCTTCCTTGGCGGCAGCGGAAAACCCACTTGCGGGCCTTTTGGGCGGCGGGTCTGCTGACGCTGTTTCGGCAGGAGGACTCTTCGGAGGTATCGACGGCGGCACTCTCGTCGATTCCGTGGCCGCTCAGTACGCCACCTATCCGGGGCTGTTCGGCCTGTTTATGGGGGTTAACGCGCTAGGCCCCCTGATGAATCCCGGCTTGTGGTCACAACTCTCGGCACAGGCGGCGGCCACAACCGCGGCCGAAGGCGCGGCAGCGGCGGCGCAAGGTGCGGCGCAAGGTGCGGCCGCGGGCTTCGGCGGATTCGGCGGCATGGGCGCAATCCCCGGATTGGGTCAAGCCGCCACGGTCGGCGGATTGTCGGTGCCCGCCGCAAGTTGGGGGTACGCCGCCAATGGGCCGGCGGCGATGCTGGGTGGCATGCCACTAGGGGCGCCGATCGGCGCGGTGGACCCCAATCTTGCTGCCGGACTGGGCATGCCAATGCTGATGGGCGGTGGAGGGCGGGGAGCCGCCGGCGCAGCCGGTTCCAACAAGTACGGACTCCCCCTACCCAGCGTGATGACTCGCCCGCCAGCCGCCGGATACGGGCCGGCGGCTGGCGGCCCGTCCACGCCGGCTTATCCGGTGCCGGCAGGGTTTCCGGTCAACGGACAAGCTCCCCCCGGCTACCAACCGGCCATCGTTTACGTGCCGACCAACGGACACGCCGCGTCCAACTGACCACCAAAACGGGACATTCGGCGCGGGCCTTCATAGCACATGCCGAATGAGCACTAGGGAGGAAAACTTCATGGCCGTACGTTCATACACCTACTCGCGCCAGATGTTGTCGGCGCCGACCTGGCCGGGATTGGCAATGTTATTGCCAACACTGGTCATAACGCGGTGAGTTAGCCATGTCATGCCCAGACTCATGCCGAAACGATCAGCAACCATGACGCAATCCGAACTGATGGATATGCCGGAGCAGCCCGTCAACCGGGCATTGTTGCTCGATCGTCAGAGGGCCGTGCGCGGGTCACTCAGGAGCGGTCGCGGATCGGGTGCTTTGGTAACTCTGACGCCGACGGCCACAAAGCCGCGCCAGCCTTCCGGCGAAAGCGATGAGTCACATGCATATAACTCAGCTGCGACGGGTCGCCGGGGCGTACGGCTGTTGAGCCACGTCAGGGCATGGATGTGCGTGCCTCCGATGGACTTCGCCATGATGGCGGTTCCAATCTTGTGGCGGCCGTACCAGGTTCACGCGGTCCTCGTAATGGCCGTACTGGGAGTCTCCCTGCTCTCCGGTGGCGGTCGGTACCGTGCGCGTCTGCACCTCAGCGTTCTTGACGAGTTGCCGACGATCGTGGCGCGTGTACTGACGGCCGCGGCGGCGGTTGCTCTCATGATCGCGATGCTCTACCCGCAGGACGCGGTGTTGATGTTCCTCAAGACGGCCTGCTGGGCGGTCCTTTTGGTGGTCGTCGGACGTGTTATTACCACGCAATTGATCGCTTTCGGCCGGCGGACGGGGATCACCAGGCACCACACAGTCTGCATCGGCGGCGGGCCGCTGGCTGCCGAGTTGGCCAAGGTCCTCGCCGAACACCCTGAATACGGTCTTGCGCTAATGGGATTCGTCGATGACGGTCATCACCACCCCGCCGAGAATGAAGTTCCATATCTCGGCACCCTGCAGGAACTCGATGCGGCCGTCGAACGCACCGGTGCCGACGTATTGCTGATCGCCGACGGAGACTTCCAGGAGAGTGTGCTGCTGGATGCTGTTCGCACGCCCCTATGTGGGCGCGCCGATTTGTTGATCGTCCCACGCATGCATCACTTCCACACGCAGACCGGGATGGCCGACCACATCGGCTCCATTCCCGTGATGCGGATCCGCACCCCTAACCTTCGGGGACCGGCGCGGCTTATCAAGCGCGCATTCGACATTGTGATCGCATCGATCGCCGCCGTGGCGGTGCTGCCGATCATAGTGGTGGCCGCGATTGCCGTGCGCATCGAAGGCGGTTCCGGAATCCTGTTCCGGCAGATTCGAATCGGGCACAACGGCGTGCCCTTTGAGCTACTGAAGTTTCGTACGCTGAAGCCGGCGAATGAGAGCGAGTCGGACACCAATTGGTCTGTGGCCACCGACCCTCGCATCGGTCCGGTTGGCCGGTTCCTGCGGCGCACCTCGGTTGATGAACTGCCGCAGCTGTGGAACATCATTCGCGGTGACATGACGCTGGTGGGACCGAGACCCGAGCGACCCTATTTTGTCGAGCAATTCTCGCAACAGTTTGACAGATACGCCCATCGCCACCGGGTAAAGGCCGGGCTCACCGGCCTGGCTCAAGTCAGCGGTCTTCGGGGAAACACCTCGATTGCAGACCGGGCCCGGTACGACAACTTCTACATCGAGAATTGGTCTCTTTGGCTCGACACCAAGATCATCTTCCGGACCTTTGCCGAAGTCGTCTTCCACGGCGGAAGTTGAATAGGGTCAGCCAATGAACCATACGGACAGCGCCGATGTGCAGACCAGCGGCGGGGGACACCGATGACCGTGGCAGATCTGGCAGCGGTTTCGCGAGATGCTCGGGTGTACATAGCCGGCCATCGTGGCCTGGCCGGCTCAGCAATCTGGAAGGCCATGCAGCGGGCCGGTTTTCACACCATCATCGGTGCCTCTTCGCGTGAAGTGGACCTGCGGGACCGTGACGCGGCATTCTCGTACTTGCAGTCGGTTCGCCCGGATGTCGTCGTCATTGCCGCCGCCCGCGTCGGGGGAATCGTCGCCAACAAGAATTTCCCCGTCGACTTCTTGTCTGACAATCTCCGAATCCAGGTCAACCTAATGGACGCCGCGGTTGCCGCCGGCGTCGGCCGGTTGCTGTTCCTCGGCTCGTCCTGCATATATCCCAAATTCGCCGAACAGCCGATCAAGGAATCCAGCCTGATGACCGGCGAGCTCGAATCGACGAACGACGCGTACGCGGTCGCGAAAATCGCCGGAATAACTCAGGTCAGCGCCGTTCGTCGGCAGTACGGGCTGGCATGGATCTCGGCGATGCCAACCAATCTGTATGGGCCGGGGGACAATTTCGATCCCGAGACGTCACACGTGTTGCCGGGCCTACTCCGACGCTTCCACGAGGCCGCACGCGAAGGCCGTCCGCAGGTCGAGCTGTGGGGGACCGGAACGCCCCGACGGGAGTTCCTGCATTCGGACGACCTCGGTCTCGCGGTCGTCCGCCTGCTGGACAGCTACGACTCCGCGGAGCCCATCAACGTGGGCACCGGCAAGGACATCAGCATCCGCGAGCTCGCCGAAGCCATCGCCGACGTCGTCGGGTTCAACGGCCGCATTGTGCAGGACACCAGCCGTCCGGACGGCACTCCACGCAAATTGCTTGATATATCACGGATTACCAGTCTCGGCTGGAGCCCCACGATAACGCTGCGGTCAGGGCTGAAAAGCACCTATCGCTGGTTCGTCGAGCACCACGAGGAGGCCCGGATGAGCGCTGTGAGCCGGT
>JAVROZ010000520.1:0-3653 GCA_032162485.1 Mycobacterium sp. | reverse complement strand
AGCGCGACCTCAGGGTCGAGGTTCGGATCCAGTTCGCCGCGGGCGACTCCGCGGTCCCAGATCTTTCTCACGGCTCCTCGGCGGACGTTCACTTGGCGTGTTCGTATCCGCTCGCGTTCAGTTGGGTAGAACTGCGACTCGCCGACGAGTTGGGCGTAGATCGCGCCAAGCGGGCTGGTGTAGAAGCCCATCATGCCGCGCAACGTCAGGCGGAAGTCTTCGGCCGCCGAGCCAGTGTCGGGCACCGGTGCATCGGCCATGATTTGGTGCAGGAATGCGTCGATAGCCACCGCGGTCCTGTTCGGCCACCACTTGTAGATCGTTGCCTTGCTGACGCCGCTGCGCGCAGAGATCCGGTCGACCGACGCCCTGCGCAGGTCGTCCTCCAGCATCAGTTCCATGGCGGCTTTCAGGACGGCGTCGCGGTGTTCCTCGCTGCGCGGTCGACCGCGCGGGCGACTTGGGGTCATTCCTCTAGTTTCTCACCCGCAGTTGGTACAACGGTAATTACTAGACGTCTCGCTGTGAGTTCGCTTCTGCGCGTTGCCAGGAGCCAAACCGCACATGCAACATCTGACTTGAAATCCTCAGATCCACATCAGACAACCTTCATCTTTGTCTCAGCCATATCTCAACGTGCGTAAAGGGCCTTACATGCAGCGCAATCTTCAACCCTGGATCACCACTGGTGTCGTTCTCGTGGGCGCTAGCGTGATAGCCGTCAGTCCGATCGCTACATCGCGGCCTGACGGGCAGCACCGACAGGTCCGGCTCGTCGACTATGACGAGTTCGACTTGTCCCAGCTGGTCAACACGACCGAAGCCAACTGGTCCGGGTTGGAAACGGCTCTCGGCAGCAGTAATTGGCTGACCGACCCAAACATCTCCCAAGGTCTCAGCACCCTGTTCAGCGATCTGTCGACCGGCACCTCGAACCCCCTGACCAACCCGATCGCCCTGCTAACCGAGGGCGCGCTACTGCTCACCAGCAGCAGCGACGCGTCGAACGCCGCCTCCACCGCCCTAACGGCCGTCACGGACAACGTCGAATCGGCGCTCAGCGGGGGCGACTACTCTGCGGCGCTCACCGACCTCGAAGACGGGCCCACCACGGTCTTGTACGCATTCCTCAACGGCTACCCCGAAACCGTTGGCTCCGAGCTGATTTCACCCGAGTTGGGGCTGCTCACCAACACTACCAACGGCGCGGTTACCGGCCAGATCGACGCACTTCAGCAGCTGGGCAACACCGTGGCCGACGAGTTGTCCGCGGTCGGCGGCGGCAATGTGACGACAACCCCGACCCTGATAGAACCAGGCTCCCTGGACCTCTCGGTCAACGTCAGCACAATCCTCAACGACCTCGCGCCCAGCGGCACTCTCTCCCTACCCGTCAGCCTGGACAGTCTGCTCAGCGACGCCGCTCCCAGCGGCACGCTCAGCCTGCCGGTCTCCCTGGACGATCTCCTTGGCGACGTCGCACCCAGCGGCGGGCTGACCCTGCCGGTCAGCCTGGACAGCCTGCTCAATGGCGCCGCTCCCGACGGCACCGTCTCCCTGCCGATTTCGCTGGACGGGCTGCTCGGCGACGCCGCCAATGCGGGCAATATCACTGTGCCGGTCACCATTGACCAAGTCCTCGGCGACGCCCTCGGCAACGGCGGAAGTATCAGCGTCCCATCGATATCCGTCGACACCATTGTCGCCGACCTCGGAAATCCGTCGTACACAATTAACCTCGGCATCGCCAAAGAAACCATCTCTCTCCAAAGTTTCGTCAATGACCTCGGTATCGGTAACGAGACCATCACTCCCCCTTCGATTTCCGACGCCACGGTTCTCACCGACCTCGAGTCGGTGCTCGGCAGCTCCGGCAACCAGGACATCACCGTGTCCGTGAGCGACCTCGAGAACCTGCTGGGCAGCACCGGCAGCCAGGACATCAGCGTCTCCACTGCCACCCTCGAGGGGCTGCTGGGCACCTCCGGCAGCAGCGACATCACCCTCTCGGTCTCCGACCTGCAGACACTCCTCGGCGGCGCCGGCAGCCAAGACATCAGCTTGTCGGTCAGCACCCTCGAGTCGCTTTTCGGCGTGGCCGGCAGCTCGGACATCAGCATCCCGCTCAACACACTGGAGGGTCTCTTCCCCAGCACGCTCAGCCTTGACCTCACCATTCCCGAAGTGACCGGGGGCGCCGTGCCCACCTTCGACGTGGACTTGGCCCAGGACCTGCTGGCCGCGCTCGGCAGCATCGCGCCGATCTCGTCGGATCTGCCGAGCCTGTTGGGCACCGACCCGACGCTCGACGTCACATCCCTGTTGACCAGTGTCATGACTGACCTGGGCCTACCGGTCTCGATCACCGGTGGCGACCTTACAGTGAACCTCACGGGCCTTGCCTCGGAACTGCTCGCCGGCTTGGTGCCCTGAGCGCGGCCGCGGCGTCGGCGGGCGGGAGGACCCGTCGGCGCCGCCCGGAGCTGCGTACGAGCTGATCACAGCAAGGCAGCCGCGGGCGATCGCCAGCTCTACCTTCTCAAGGGAGCACCCCAGGTCAAGCCCGCTCGGCGCCGCGACCGCAGATCAGGCAGGCCCTCAGTCTGCGCCGGCGAGTCCTGGTAAGAGGATGGCGACCAGTCCATCGGCGTGGGCTCGGATCCCCTTGGGGCTACTGGGATCCCGCCCGGTGAGAAGGCGGACTTCGGGGGCGTTCACGTAGGGCAACGATGCCGCGCCGAGGAGCACGTAATACGGCAATCAGCGCACCCCCCAAGCCAATCGAGGTCATCGGGTCACTGCTCCCCGACCAGCTCAAGTGGAAAATCTTCTTCTCACGGCAAGCCAAAGTTCCGAAATATCTGCGCCGCGGCGATGTCGTCGATGCCGCGGTGGCGACCGATGACGGGGCGATCGATCTCGGCGCGCAGCGCACCGTCGTGCATTACAGATGAGCGACAGCGGCTGACGACGATGAGAACGCGCGCACGCGTAGTTCCAGATCCTTCTTCATCCGTGCCGTCCAAGGCGCCGGTCGGGAGATCGCCGCCGAGGCGCAGCTGCTCCTGCCGATGGTAGGTAGGCCGGCTTTCTGCTGGCGGCGATCGGCGACTAGGGGTCAGCACCAATGACAGCGGGCGCCAGGAATGCGATTCTTGGAGCTATGGCCGCCACGCACCCTTCTGCGACGTGTACACCGGCGTCGCGTGGCGCTGATCGCTTCGGATTCCCGGTCGCCAGTGGTGACCTCGACACACTGCAAGTCGTCGGTGCCGCGCGCGCCGGTACGTGCGCCAAGATTCTGGACGACGGGACTTGCCTATGAGCCGAGCACTCGTGGCGGGCGGATCTCTCGGGGGCCTCACGGCAGCGCTGGTTCTCCGGGACCAGGGATGGGACGTCGACGTTCTGGAGCGTAGTGCGGTTCCGCTGCAGGACCGCGGGGCCGGCATCGTCTTGCACCCCATCACGGTTCGCTATCTCGTGGAGCGGGTCGGTAAGGCGATTGGCGACATCGGCGTGCCCGCGAGCAGGCTTCGTTATCTCGGCGACGACGGCTCGGTCGCCGACGAGCAGCCCTGCGCATATCGGTTCGCGTCATACTTCGAGTTGTACCAAGCGTTGCTGGATGCCTTCGGCATCGAGCACTACCA
>JAVROZ010000519.1:0-5095 GCA_032162485.1 Mycobacterium sp. | reverse complement strand
CTCAGGCACTTTTCAGGCCCGCCACGGGCCCGATAACGATGATCGCGGGAGGTCGGATACCCTCCGCGCGGACCTTCTCCGGTGCGTCCGTCAGGGTGGCCCGCAACGTGTGTTGGGCGGCCGTCGTTCCGTGCTGCACCACCAACACCGGAGTATCCGCAGGTCGGCCGCCTTTCAACAGCGCGGCGGCGAAGAGTTCGATGCGTTCGACAGCCATCAGCAAAACAATGGTTCCTGACATTGCTGCCAAAGCATCCCAATTCACTAACGATTCGGGATGGTCGGGCGCCAAATGGCCGCTGACCACCACAAACTCGTGATTTGTGGCCCGATGAGTGACCGGAACGCCGGCCAAAGCGGGTACGGCTATGGCACTGGTCACACCTGGCACCACGGTCACCGAAATTCCGGCTTCTGCGCATGCCAGAACTTCCTCATACCCCCGAGCGAAGACGAACGGGTCGCCTCCTTTGAGGCGGACCACGAACTTCCCCGCTTTGGCCCGCTCAACCAACACGGCGTTGATCGCGTCCTGGGCCATCGCGCGGCCGTACGGGATTTTGGCGGCATCGATGACTTCGACGTGCGGCGGCAGCTCGGCGAGCAGTTCGGGAGGCGCGAGTCGGTCGGCGACCACTACGTCGGCCTGGGTAAGCAGCCGCCGGCCGCGGACGGTGATCAGTTCGGGATCACCGGGACCGCCGCCGACCAAAGCCACGCCGCCTCGAAGAACATCGGAGTCAGAGCTCACGGAGCTTTCCGGGGTGATGAGGCCCTGCTGCAGGGCCTCGCGGATCGCCGAGCGGATCGCCGCCGAACGGCGGTGCTCGCCGCCGGCCAGCACGCCCACCGAAAGACCCGCGTACTCGAACGACGCCGGGGTGACCGCCGTTCCTTCGACGGCGATGTCGGCGCGGACGCAAAAGATCCGGAGCCGTTCGGCTTCGGCAACGACGGCCGCGTTGACCTGCGGATCGTCGGTGGCCGCGATCGCATACCAGGCGCCGTCCAGGTCGCCGTCACGGTATTCGCGCACCGAAAGCGTGATTCCGTCCATCGCCTCGACGGATTGCGTAGCGCTCCGCGAGATGACCTGCACGTCGGCGCCGCTGGCAATAAGTAGTGGTAACCGGCGCTGCGCGACGCTGCCCCCGCCGACGACGACGACCTTTCTACCGGTCAGTCGCAGTCCCACCAGATAGGGGCTTTCGGTCACCCGGCAATCTTAATGTTCGGATGTCGTCGTGCGATTCGCGTGCGCGACGAAGCGTGCCACCGCACCGGGCGTTGCCGCTGGATGGGTGTGCAGGTACGACGCATGTACGCCGGCGTGTACGGCGCCGTCTCGTACCTGGTCTAGCTGCTGATCCCGGTACACCCACGCGGGCTGGTAGCTGTCGGTGAAACTGACTGCGGTCCGATGGAATTCGTGTCCGACCACACGCTGGCCGACCGAGTACAGCGCCGACTCGGCGACCGCGACGGCGTCGCGATATCCCAGTTTGAGTTGCTGGGTGAACCGCGCTGAGCCGGCCAGCACGCCGCACATCGGGGATCCGTCGAGTTCGGTGGCCAGATAGATAAGGCCGGCACATTCGGCGTGCACCGGCGCACCCGCTGCGGCCAGTTCCGCGATTTGGCGCCGGACCGTGTCATTGGCCGACAGTTCCGCGGTGAACTGCTCGGGGAACCCGCCGGGCAACAGCACGGCGTTCGCACCGTCGGGCAAGGTCTCGCTGAGGGGGTCGAACTCGGCGACTTCGGCGCCTGCGGCCCGCAACAGCTCCGCGTGCTCGGCGTAGCCGAAGCTGAACGCCTTCCCCGAGGCCAGGGCGACCACTGCTTTCGGCGCTCGCGCTGCTCGGGCTGTGCCGCCGGGCAGCCCTTCCAGAGCCACCACCGGATCCCACGGCGGATCGCTGACCCGACTCCCGGCGGCCGCCAGCACCGCGGGCAGGTCGACGTGGCGAGCCACCAGCGCCGTCATCGCCTCGATCGCCTGCTCGGCGTGGCGGCCGTACTCGATCGCGGTGACCAGCCCCAGATACCTTGTCGGGAGCTCCAATTCGGCAACCCGCGGAATCGCCCCCAACACCGCGACACCGGCCTGTTCACACGCCTGTCGCAATACCTGCTCGTGCCTGGGCGACCCGACCCGGTTGAGGATGACGCCGCAAATCCGGGTTTGCGTGTCGAACGTCGAAAAGCCTTGCAGCAGTGCGGCGATGCTCTGGCTCTGGCCACGTGCATCGACCACCAGGATCACCGGCGCTCCGAGTAACCCGGCGACGTGCGCGGTGGACCCCGCCGCCAAGCCGGTCGCGGCCGCAGCGATGCGCCCGTCGAAAAGGCCCATCACTCCTTCGATCACCGCGATGTCGGCGCCGTGGCTGCCGTGCGCAAATAGCGGCCCGATGAGCCCCTCCCCCACCAACACCGGATCGAGGTTGCGGCCGGGACGCCCCGCGGCCAGCGCGTGGTAGCCGGGGTCGATGAAGTCGGGGCCCACCTTGAACGGCGCCACCCGATGGCCGGCTCGACGGAGCGCGCCGATCAAACCCGTTGCAATGGTGGTCTTTCCACTGCCGGAAGCGGGAGCGGCGATGATGACCGCCGGGGTCGGCGTCATCTGACGAACCGAGTTCGCGGGTTCACCACTCGATGCCCTTCTGGCCTTTCCGGCCCGCATCCATCGGGTGCTTCACCTTGGTCATCTCGGTCACCAGGTCCGCCGCTTCAATCAGGCGCGGCGGCGCGCCGCGGCCGGTGATCACCACATGCTGGTGGCCGGGTCGTGTCACCAGGGCTTCCACCACGCTGTCGACGTCGAGCCAACCCCACTTCAACGGGTAGGTGAACTCGTCCAGCACATAGAAGTCATGGCGCTGCGCCTCGAGCCGTCGGGCGATTTCGGCCCAGCCGTCCGCGGCTGCCGCGGCATGGTCGGCGTCGCTTGCCGCACCCGACTTGCGTATCCAAGACCACCCGGCACCCATCTTGTGCCATTCGACTGCGCCACCGACACCATGCTGGTTGTGCAATTGACCCAGCTCCCGAAACGCCGATTCCTCGCCGACTTTCCACTTCGCACTCTTGACGAATTGGAATACCGCGACGTCCAGGCCGACATTCCAGGCCCGCAATGCCATTCCGAACGCGGCCGTCGATTTCCCTTTGCCGTCGCCGGTGTGCACGGCCAGTATCGGGGTGTTGCGCCGGGCCCGAGTGGTCAGGCCATCGTCTGGGACGTCGATCGGATTGCCCTGTGGCATGAGCGGTTACCGGTCCATACTCAGGCCACGCTACGAACGGCCTGGGTCAGATGGTCGGCGTGCAGATGCTCCAGCCGGATGACCGGCGCCCCCAGCTGGCGGGCCAGCTGGCCGGCCAGTCCCAGTCGCACATACGACGTCTCGCAGTCCACGACGACGGCGGCGGCACCCTCGGCGACCAGCCGTGCCGCGGCGATGCGACTGCGGCCCAACGGGTCCGGGCCGGCGGTCGCGCGACCGTCGGTAAGCACCACCACCAGGGCTCGTCGCGCCCCGTCGCGAACCATAACCCCAAGCACGAGTTCACGCGCGGCCAGCAGACCTTCGGCCAACGGCGTCTTGCCGCCGGTGTCAAACCGGGCCAGCCGCCGCCCGGCGATGTGCGCCGAGGAAGTGGGAGGCAGCAATATCCTGGCCTGCTGCTGCCGGAAGGTGATGACGGCAACTTTGTCCCGTCGCTGGTAGGCATCGCGCAACAGCGACATCGCGGCACCGCTGACAGCCGCCATGCGGTCGCGGGCGGCCATCGATCCGGACGCGTCGACGAGAAAGATCACCAGGTTGCCCTCGCGGCCCTCGCGCACTGCCCGGCGCAGATCGTCGGGATGCAACCGCAACGCCCCCGCTCCGCAGGCATGCTCGGCCGCAGCCAACACGGTGGCGAACAGGTGCAGGCCATGAGCACCTGCATCACGCGGGTCGGCAGCGGCTACCACACTGCCCGAGGCGTTGCGGGCACGTGATCGTCGGCCGGGCGCTCCCTCGCCGACTCCTGGGACCGTCAAGGCCCGGGTGCGAAAGGCTTTCGCCGGTGGGGCACTAGGGCCCGAACGCGGCGTGCGTCGAGATTGCGAATCCTGTTGCAGTGCAGGATCATCGGCGGATATACCGCCGCCGGGCGGCTCGGGGTCCGGCTCCGGGTCAGGCGGTGGGTCGGCCACCTGGGATTCCAGCTGGGATTCTGAGGCCTTCGCCAGCGCCTCGTCCAGTTCGTCACGGTCGATGCCGTGATCATCGAAGGGGTCACGGCGACGGCGATGCGGCAACGCCAACTCGGCTGCCACTCGGATGTCCTGTTCGTCGACGGTCGGGGCGCCCCGCCAGGCGGCGTGGGCGACTGCGGTGCGAGCCACCACCAGATCGGCCCGCATGCCGTCGACATCGAACGCCGCGCACAGCGCCGCGATGCGCCGTAATTCGTTGTCCGGCAGCACCACATCGTCGACGACCGCCCGGGCAGCGGCAATTCGCCGGACCAGTTCGGCGACAGCGTCAGCGTAGCGTTCGGCGAACGCATCCGAGTCGGCTTCGTAGGCCATCCGCTCGCGGATCACCTCGACCCGCACGTCGACGTCACGCGATGCCTGGACATCGACGGTGAGCCCGAAACGGTCCAGCAGCTGCGGACGCAGCTCGCCCTCTTCAGGATTCATGGTTCCGATCAATACGAACCGCGCCTCGTGTGAATGGGAGACGCCGTCGCGTTCGATGTGCACGCGCCCCATCGCGGCGGCGTCGAGCAGGATGTCCACTAGGTGGTCATGCAAGAGGTTGACCTCGTCGACATAAAGCACGCCGCCGTGGGCCCGGGCCAGCAGTCCCGGCGAAAAGGCGTGTTCACCGTCGCGCAGCACCCGTTGCAGGTCCAGCGACCCCACCACCCGGTCCTCGGTGGCCCCCAACGGCATCTCGACCAGGCCGGCACCGCCGGAGCCGGTCGCGGCCGACAGCAGTGCGGCCAGCCCGCGCACGGCCGTCGACTTGGCGGTGCCCTTCTCGCCGCGGATGAGCGCCCCGCCGATCTCCGGGCGCACGGCGCACAA
>JAVROZ010000518.1:0-6665 GCA_032162485.1 Mycobacterium sp. | reverse complement strand
TCGGCAGCGCCGACCAGGGTCAGTGCGGCGATACCGGCTTTGGCGGCGGAGTAGTTGCCCTGTCCGACGCTGCCCTGCAGGCCGGCACCCGAACTGGTGTTGATGATCCGGGCGTTGAGATCATCGGGACCGACCGCGCCGGACTTGATCTGCCGTCGCCAATACCCGGCGGCATGCCGCAGTGTCATGAAGTGGCCTTTGAGGTGGACGCGGATCACGGCGTCCCACTCACTTTCACTGGTATTGGCCAACATTCGGTCGCGGATGAAGCCGGCGTTGTTCACCAGCACATCGAGGCACCCGAAGGTTTCGACCGCCGTGTCGATCAGGTTCTGGGCGCCCGTCCATTCCGCGATGTCGTCGCGGTTGGCGACGGCTTCCCCGCCGGCGGCGGTGATCTCGTCCACCACCTGCTGCGCCGGGCTCTCGCCGGCGGATCCGTCCAGTCCGACACCGATGTCGTTGACCACCACCCGAGCGCCTTCCGCGGCGAAGGCCAACGCATGCGCGCGGCCGATGCCACGACCCGCTCCGGTGACGATGACGACGCGACCGTCAACCAAGCCCATACCCAACTCCTCTTCGATTGATTATTTGTTGGCGCTCGACGTGGACAGGTACTGCGGCGGCTCCCCGCCACCATGTACCTCCAGCGTCGCACCGCTGATGTAGGGGGCCACATCGGAGACCAGAAACGCTGCGGCCCAGCCGACGTCGGCAGGCTTGGCCAGTCGGCCCAACGGCACGGTCGCACCGATGCGGGCTATCGATTCTGCGTCTCCGTAAAACAGATCCGCCTTCTCGGTTTCCACCATGCCGACTACCACCGCATTGACCCGGACCTTGGGCGCCCACTCGACCGCCAGTGTGGTGGTGAGGTTTTCAAAGCCCGCCTTGGCCAGACCGTAGGCAGCGGTACCCGGAGTGGGGCGGCGACCACTGACGCTGCAGATGTTCACAATTGAACCGCCGCGTTCCTGCTTTTGCATCACCGCATTTGCATGCTGCGAAACAAGTAGCGGTGCAAGCACATTGAGCTCGACGATTTTTCGGTGGAAATTGTGCGTCGCCTCGGACGCCATCACGTACGGCGAACCTCCGGCGTTGTTGACCAACACATCAAGGCGTCCGTGCCGCTCCACGATCGCGCCTACCAGCCGTTCGACCGAATCTTCGTCGCGGATGTCGCAGCTGTGGAACTCGTGCGGAAACCCGTCGTTCGGTCGTCGGGCGCAGGCGATCACCGTCGCGCCCTGTTCGGCGAAAACCGAACTGATACCGGCCCCGACGCCACGAACACCGCCCGTCACCAGCACCACTCGCCCAGCCAGACCGAAATTGATGCCGCCGGCCGTCGGGGGGGCTGCTTGCGAATGAGCCACTGTGCTAGCGTACCAAGCAAGTGCTTGCTTAGGTAGTTGACCCCAGCAGGAAGTGCCATGACGATCACATCCACCACTGTCGAACCCGGCATAGTCGCCGTCACCGTCGACTACCCGCCCGTCAACGCCATTCCCTGCGCGGGATGGTTTGAACTCGGGGACGCCATAACGGCGGCCGGCCGGAACCCGGAAACGCACGCGGTGATCCTGCGAGCCGAGGGCCGCGGCTTCAATGCCGGTGTCGATATCAAAGAGATGCAGCGCACCGAAGGGTTCACCGCACTCATCGACGCCAACCGCGGTTGCTTCGCCGCGTTCCGCGCCGTCTACGAATGCGCAGTGCCGGTGATCGCCGCGGTGAACGCATTCTGCGTCGGTGGCGGCATCGGTCTGGTCGGCAACTCCGATGTCATCGTGGCCTCCGACGACGCCATCTTCGGACTACCGGAGGTGGAGCGTGGTGCGCTCGGCGCGGCCACCCACCTCTCGCGACTGGTACCACAACACCTCATGCGGCGGCTGTTCTTCACCGCCGCGACCGTCGACGCCGCCACCTTGCACCACTTCGGTTCGGTGCACGAGGTGGTGCCTCGGGACCAGTTGGACGAGGCGGCATTACGCGTGGCGCGCGACATCGCAGCCAAAGACACCCGGGTGATCCGTGCCGCCAAGGAGGCGCTGAACCTCATCGACGTGCAGAAGGTCAATTCCAGTTACCGTATGGAGCAAGGGTTTACGTTCGAGCTCAACCTGGCCGGGGTTGCCGACGAACACCGCGATGCGTTCGCCGGTACGGCAAAGGGCAAGAAGGAATGACCGACAAGCGCACCACTCTGGACGACGCCGTCGCACAATTGCACAGCGGCATGACCATCGGGATCGCCGGTTGGGGATCGCGGCGCAAACCGATGGCCTTCGTGCGCGCCCTGCTGCGCACCGACATCACCGACCTCACCGTGGTCACCTACGGCGGACCGGATCTGGGGTTGCTGTGCTCGGCGGGCAAAGTGAAGCGCGTCTACTACGGATTCGTCTCACTGGACACGCCTCCCTTCTACGACCCGTGGTTCGCCAAAGCCCGCACCAGCGGCGCCATCGAGGCCCGCGAGATGGACGAGGGGATGCTGCGTTGCGGCCTGCAGGCGGCGGCACAACGGTTGCCGTTCCTGCCCATCCGCGCCGGGCTGGGAAGTTCGGTGCTGGACTTCTGGGAGGGTGAGCTGCAGACCGTCACCAGCCCGTACCCGGCACCTGGAGGCGGACACGAGAAACTGATCGCGATGCCGGCGCTGCGCCTCGACGCCGCCTTCGCACACCTCAATCTCGGTGACAGCCAGGGTAATGCGGCCTACACCGGCATCGACCCTTACTTCGATGACTTGTTCCTGATGGCTGCCGAGAAGCGTTTTCTGTCGGTGGAGCGCATTGTCTCCACCGATGAGCTGGTGAAGTCGGTACCCCCGCAGGCGTTGCTGATCAACCGGATGATGGTCGATAAGGTGGTGGAAGCCCCCGGTGGTGCCCACTTCACCACCGCTGCACCGGATTACGGTCGCGACGAGAAGTTCCAGCGACACTACGCCGAAGCCGCCTCGACCGATGAAGGCTGGCGGCAGTTCCTGGCGACCTACCTGTCGGGCAGCGAAGACGACTATCAAGCCGCCGTACGCAAATTCGGCGAGGAGGCATCGGCATGACCGAGACCACCACTACCCGAGCCGAAGTGTGCGCCATCGCCTGCGCCGAGTTATTCAGGGACGCTGGCGAAATCATGATCAGCCCGATGACCAATATGGCCTCGGTCGGAGCCCGCCTGGCCAGGCTTACCTTTTCCCCCGACATCCTGCTGACCGACGGTGAGGCACAACTGCTGGCGGACACACCCCCGCTGGGCAAGACGGGAGCCCTCGAGGGCTGGATGCCGTTCGGCCGGGTCTTCGAAACCCTGGCCTGGGGCCGACGCCACGTCGTGATGGGCGCCAACCAGGTTGACCGCTACGGCAATCAGAACATCTCGGCGTTCGGGCCGCTGCAGCAACCGACCCGTCAGATGTTCGGTGTCCGTGGTTCACCAGGCAACACCATCAACCACGCGACCAGCTACTGGGTGGGCAACCACTCCAAGCGGGTGTTCACCGACAAGGTCGACATCGTCTCCGGCATCGGCTACGACAAGGTCGATGCGGACAATCCGGCGTTCCGGTTCGTCAACGTCTACCGGGTGGTGTCCAACCTCGGGGTGTTCGATTTCGGCGGCCCAGAGCACACCATGCGGGCCCTGAGCCTGCACCCGGGCGTGGCGCCAGACGACGTCCGCGAAGCCACCTCGTTCGAGGTGCACGGCCTTGATGATGCCAGTGAGTCCAGGCTGCCGACCGAGGACGAACTGCGGCTTATCCGCGAAGTCATCGACCCGAAAGCGTTGCGCGACAGAGAAGTACGTTCGTGAAGTTGCGTACGCCACTGACCGAGTTGGTCGGCATCGAGCATCCGGTGGTGCAGACCGGGATGGGCTGGGTTGCCGGTGCCCGGTTGGTGTCGGCCACGGCCAACGCCGGCGGCCTGGGCATCCTGGCGTCGGCCACCATGACGCTGGACGAGCTCGCAACGGCTATCGGCAAGGTCAAGGCCGCGACCGACAAGCCCTTCGGAGTGAACATGCGCGCCGATGCGGCCGACGCCGGCGATCGCGTCGAACTGTTGATCCGCGAGGGCGTGAAGGTGGCGTCCTTCGCGCTGGCTCCCAAGCAGGAACTGATAGCGCGGCTGAAAGAGGCGGGCGCGGTGGTCATCCCGTCGATCGGTGCCGCCAAACACGCGCGCAAAGTCGCCGGTTGGGGCGCGGACGCGATGATCGTGCAGGGCGGTGAAGGCGGCGGCCACACCGGACCCGTCGCCACCACCCTGCTGCTGCCGTCCGTGCTGGACGCGGTCAAGGACTCCGGCATCCCGGTAATCGCGGCGGGGGGTTTCTTCGATGGACGTGGGCTGGCCGCGGCGCTTTCGTACGGCGCCGCCGGCGTGGCGATGGGCACCCGTTTTCTGCTCACCTCGGATTCCACCGTGCCCGACGCGGTCAAGCAGCGGTATCTGGAGTCGGCCCTGGACGGCACCGTCGTCACCAGACGCGTCGACGGTATGCCGCACCGGGTACTGCGAACCGGGCTGGTCGAGAAGCTGGAAAGCGGTTCTAGGGCAAGGGGTTTCACCGCGGCGGTGGGTAATGCCGCGAAGTTCAAGAAGATGTCGCAGATGAGCTGGCGGTCGATGATCACCGACGGCCTGGCCATGCGACACGGCCAGGAACTGAGCTGGTCGCAGGTGGTAATGGCGGCCAACACCCCGATGCTGCTGAAAGCCGGCCTGGTCGAGGGCAACACCGAAGCCGGGGTGCTGGCCTCGGGGCAGGTGGCCGGAATCCTGGACGATCTGCCGTCGTGCGCCGAACTGATCGAGTCGATTGTTCGGGACGCGATCGAGCATCTGCAGTCCGCCTCAGCGCTGGTGGAGTAGCTGACGCGGGTCGACCGGGCTCTCTCAGCTATGTCGACCGCCGGGCCGCGTGGCTGTCGATACAGGGTCCAGAGCTCTTCGGATGAGCCGCCCACCCCTTGACGCCAGCTACTCTGGCTCAGTTGTCGCATTCGCCTCTATGGCGGGTCAGTAGTGTTTGCCCGCCTCTGAGCGACACAAATCGATACTGCAAACCGAGTCGCTATGAGGCGGGCAAAAGTTACCCATCCCACCAGGCACCATGGGAGCCTGCGCGAGAAGTTCCCTAGAGTCGCTCGATGATGGTCACATTCGCGGTGCCGCCGCCCTCACACATCGTCTGCAATCCGTAGCGACCGCCGATGCGCTCCAGCGTGTTCAGCATCGTGGTGAACAGCTTGGCCCCGGTAGCGCCCAACGGATGCCCGAGTGCGATCGCGCCGCCGCTGGGGTTGACCTTCTCCGGGTCGGCCTTGATCTCCTTGAGCCAAGCGAGAACTACCGGAGCAAAGGCTTCATTGATCTCGACAGTATCGATGTCATCGATGGATAGGCCGGTCTTTTCCAGCGCATACCGAGTGGCCGGGATCGGCCCGGTCAACATGAACACCGGGTCGGCAGCGCGGGCGCTGATGTGGTGGATGCGCGCGCGGGGTGTCAATCCATGATCTTTGACGGCCCGCTCGGACGCCAGCAGCACTGCGCTGGCGCCGTCGGAAATCTGGCTGGCCATCGCCGCGGTCAGCCGGCCGCCTTCGACCAACGTTTTCAGCCCCGCCATCTTTTCCAGCGACGACTCGCGCGGCCCTTCGTCCACCCGGAATGGCCCGGATTCCGTTTCAACAGTGATGATTTCGTTGTCGAAGTTGCCGCCACGGATCGCCGCGAAGGCGCGCTCATGACTGGTCAGCGCGTAGCGCTCCATTTCCTCGCGCGACAGGTTCCACTTCTCGGCGATCAACTCTGAGCCACGGAACTGCGAGATCTCCTGGTCGCCGTACCGGTGCAGCCATTGCTTGGATTCGTTGGTGGGCGAGGTGAATCCGAATTGCTCACCGACCGTCATCGCCGACGAGATCGGAATCTGGCTCATGTTCTGAACGCCACCCGCCACGATCAGGTCGGCGGTCCCGGACATGACCGCTTGTGCGCCAAAGGAAACCGCCTGTTGGCTGGAGCCGCACTGCCGATCCACAGTGACACCGGGCACCTCTTCGGGATAACCGGCGGCGAGCCACGAGAGCCGGGCGATGTTGCCCGCCTGCGCGCCGATGGCGTCGACGCAACCGGCGATTACGTCGTCGACGGCAGCCGGGTCGACATCGATCCGGTCCAGCAGTCCGCGCCATCCCAGGGCACCCAAGTCGACCGGGTGTATCCCGGCCAACCCACCGCCGCGCTTGCCAACCGCGGTACGCACAGCATCGATGACATAGGCCTCGGAAAACCCAGCCATGTTCAGACTCCTTCTTTCTGGATCCCGCCCAGAACAATGGCGAGATATTTTTGACCCACCTGCACAGCGGTGAGCGGTCCGCCGGGTTGATACCAGCGCACCGACACCCACGTCGTGTCGCGGATGAAGCGGTAGACCAGGTCGACGTCCAGGTCGCGGCGGAAGTAGCCCTGCTTGATGCCCTGGTTGATGACGTCAATCCACATCTGCCGCTGCTGCTTATTGAGGTCCTCTATATAGGAGAACCGTGGCTGCGACGAAAGTCGTTGGGCCTCATCCTGATAGATGACGACCTGCGCGTGCCGGTGCTCGATGGCCTCGAACGACGTCATGAA
>JAVROZ010000517.1:0-6018 GCA_032162485.1 Mycobacterium sp. | reverse complement strand
CACCTCCGGTACCAGCGGAAATCCCAAGGCCGTGCGGGTTTCGCACCTGATGCCGACCTTCGCCGGGCGCAACCTGGCCGAGCGTTTCGCCTTGACCGAGCGGGACACCTGCTATCTGTCCATGCCGCTGTTTCACTCTAACGCTGTGGTTGCCGGGTGGGCGCCGGCCGTGGTCTCCGGTGCCGCAATGGTCCCGGCGAAGTTCTCGGCCAGCAACTTCCTCCACGACATCCGCCGGTACGACGTCACCTACATGAACTACGTCGGCAAACCCCTCGCATACATCCTCGCGACACCCGAACGCGACGACGACGCCGACAATCCACTGCGGGTGGCCTTCGGCAACGAGGCGAATGACAAGGACATCGAAGAGTTCACTCGCCGGTTCGGCGTCCAGGTGGAGGATGGCTTCGGCTCTACCGAGAACGCCGTCATGGTGATCCGGGAGCCCGGTACCCCAAGAGGTTCGATCGGCAAGGGGGCCGTCGGGGTAGCGGTCTATAACAGCGACACCGTCACCGAATGCGATGTCGCGCGATTCGATGCCAACGGCGCACTCGCCAATGCCGACGAAGCCGTGGGTGAGTTGATCAATACGACGGGCTCAGGCCTGTTTACCGGCTACTACAACGACCCCGCAGCCAACGCCGAACGCATGCGCGACGGCATGTACTGGTCGGGTGACCTCGCCTATAAGGACGCAGAAGGCTGGATCTACCTCGCCGGGCGTACCGCAGATTGGATGCGGGTGGACGGCGAGAACCTCGCGGCCGCACCGATTGAACGAATTCTGCTGCGGCACGACGCGGTAAATCGTGTTGCCGTGTACGCGGTTCCGGACGACCGGGTGGGCGACCAGGTGATGGCGGCGGTCGTGCTGCATGAGGGGCGCGCGTTCAACCCCGAATCGTTCGAAGCGTTCCTCGACGGGCAGCCCGACCTGTCCGCCAAGGCCCGCCCGCGATACGTCCGGATCGCCGCGGATCTGGCCAGCACCGCCACCCACAAGGTGCTCAAACGGCAGCTGATCGCCGAGGGAACCTCGGTCGGCGAAGGCGAAACTCTGTGGGTGCGGGAAGAACGGGGCACCGCCTACCACTGCGACTCGGGCTCTGGCCGTTGACGGCCCAATGCCGGACGATGGCCGGATGACCGACTCCAGCGCGACCCGGGTGGCCGTCTACTTCGACTTCGACAACATCGTCATCTCGCGCTACGACCAAGTACATGGCCGCAACACGTTCCAGCGGGATAAGGCCAAGGGCTTGGACAGGGAGCGGCTGCGGGCAGCGACCGTCGATTTGGGCGCCATCATGGACTTTGCGTCCTCTTTCGGCACGCTGGTTCTCACCCGCGCCTACGCGGATTGGTCCGCCGAAGTCAACGCCAACTACCACGGCCAGCTTGTCGGCCGCGCGGTTGACCTCGTGCAACTGTTTCCGGCGGCCGCATACGGCAAGAACGGCGCCGATATCCGCTTGGCCGTCGACGCGGTGGAGGACATGTTCCGCCTGCCCGACCTGACCCACGTGGTGATCGTCGGTGGCGACTCGGACTACATCGCATTGGCGCAGCGCTGCAAGCGTCTCGGCCGCTACGTCGTCGGTATCGGTGTGGCCGGTGCGAGCAGCCAGTCCTTGGCGGCCGCTTGCGACGAATTCCTCACCTACGACGGCCTGCCGGGAATCTCGCCGACGGCTCTGGCGGCGCCGCCCAAGAAGCGAGGACGGCACGCGAGCGCTGCCGAGTCCGAGGAGGAGCGGGCACCCGACCCGCAGGTCGCGGCCACCGGACTGCTCGAACGTGCGCTCCGGATCGGCTTGGAAAAGGACGATGCGGAATGGCTACACAATTCGGCGGTCAAAGCCCAGATGAAGCGGATGGATCCGTCGTTCAGCGAGAAGGCACTGGGCTTCAAGTCCTTCAGCGACTTTCTGCGCGCGCGCAGCGACGTGGTCACCCTCGACGAGAGCACCACGACGCGCATGGTGCGCCTTCGCAATGACACGGATTCCTAGTCGGTTACCTCAAGACCGCCAGGCTGCGGCCAGGTCGCTAGGTCGTGGCCTTTCCGTCGATCTCGCCGGCGATTCCGCGCTCGATGTTGCTTCGGGTGTTGTCGGGCAAGACGATGAGGCCGTCGAGTTCGGTGCGCGCTAATCCGTAAGCTTGCTGGCGTTCGTGGGCCGTCGCGGCAGTGTCCGCGGCAACCCGTAGCAGGCTTTGCGCGCGCGCCAGCCGCTGCTTCTCCTCCTTCGAGAAGTCACTAGTTCGCCTCCGCATCGCCTCGGCTTCCGCGGCGTTGAACGCGGTCACGTAGTCCTGCACCGCGTCGAGATACTGGCGCGCAGCGTCTCGGTCGTCGAACAGGTCTTCCGCGCGGGGTGGTCGGTGCAGGTCTGCCCGCAATTTGGCTTTGTGGAAGCCGGTGGTCAGCGGGTCGCGCAAGTCGGTCATCACCGGGAAATCCAGCAACCGTGACGCGTCGAGCTCGTACTCCAACCAGCGGGCATCGGTCTGTTTGTGCGCCTCGAGTGCGCGTCTGATCGCACGCCAGTGCGCCGCTTGGTTTCCGGTCGAGGGTCCGCCCGCCTGGTCTCCGGACGTATCGTCCGGCGCCGGACTACGCGCCTTCTCCCCCGCCCGCCTGCTCATTGACGAGATCGCCTTGATACCTGCCGCGATCAAGCCGACCAGCGGCAAGATCAGCAGCAGCAACTCGATCAGGCGGAACAGCACTCCCACCAGGCCAGGATGCCATCAGTCATTCACCGCTTGTCGGTTTGGCCGGCGGCGATCTCGTCGGCCGCCTTGGCTGCGACGTTTCCGGCCAGGCGCGAAGCTACCTCGGGGACGTTCGCCGCGAACTGCGCCAGCACCTTTTGTCGCAGCGGGGCCACCGTGACCTCGCCGCGGTTGCGCTCGATCGCGCTGACCACGGCAGCGCCGACCTGTTCGGGCTTTCCGGTACCGATCAGCGGCGGCGCGGCGGCTCCCGAATCGGCGAACATGCCGGCGCCGCTGATCGCGCCCGGGCTGACGACTGAGACGCCGATGCCGGCGGGTCGCAGGTCATCGCGCAGGCACAGGGCAAAGCCGCGCAGGCCGAACTTGGTCGCCGCATACAAAGAGGCGCGGGCCGTCGCCGTCTTACCGGAGATCGACGAGATATAGACGAAGTGACCCGATCCCCGCGCGGTGAACGCTGGGATCAGCTCGCGGGTCATTTGCACCGGCACCTCCAGATTGACCCGAAGCGCCCGGTCCACCTGCTCGGCGGAGAAGCTGTCGAGCTTGCCCGAGGCAGGCAGCGCCGCGTTAGCGACCAGCACGTCGATCGGGCCCGCTTCGGCGAGTAACGCCATGGCAGCGCCGGTCTCCGCGAGGTCGCTGACGATCGTCCGGTGCCCGCTGCCCGAAAGAGAAGCCGCGAGCTCATCGAGCTCCGGGGGTTTGCGCGAACTCACGATCAGCCGCGCGCCGCGATCGGCGAGCGCCTTGGCGATTGCCTGTCCGAGGCCGCCGGTCGCCCCGGTGAGCAGAACAGTCTTGCCGGTTAGCTCCATTGGGACGACGCTAGTCGATATTGCGGCCGCTGAAGTATTCGAAGCGGTTCAGCACGTCGTAGGAGCCCCCGCCGGCCACTGAAAACACCTTGTAGAGCAAACGCACCGGTGGCGCCGGAATCTTTTCGTATCCAGCCAGCACGGGCTTGCGCTCGACCAAATGCAGGCTCGGATTCCAGGTTTCCAGATCGCGGGCGTGACGGATGCCCCACTTGATGATGCCCCTGGTGAACACCTTCGACAGCAGTGGTGCGAGTGCTGAGAGGGTATCGAAAAGCAATTCGCCACTACCGAATTGATCTGTCAATCGTGCCAGCAGCCGACGTACCTCGCCTTCCTGCAGATACATCCGTAGGCCCTCTGCGACTACGAGCGTAGGCAGTCCGGTCGGAATGTCGGCCAACCACTGCGGATCGTTCACCGACGATGCGATCATGCGGTAGCCCGCGGTGTCCTGATACAACCGGCGACGCAACTCGATGACTGCCGGTTGGTCCACATCGAACCACTGCACCGATGTGGGCACGGAAATCCGGAACGCTCGGCCGTCGAGACCGCATCCGAGATGCAGGACAACAGCTTCGGGGTGTCGGTGCAGGAAGTCGGCACACCAGTCGTCAAGCTGCTTGGCGCGCAATACGACGAGGTACTGGTTGGCAACCGGTAGCGAATTGCGATGGATTCGCTTGAAGTCGTAGTCGATGCGATCGACCGCCGCTGCGGCCGCATGGTCGCCCAGAATCGGCCGCGGCCCACGGCTTTCATAGGCCCGCAAATACAAGGTCACCAGGTTGGTCCATTCCACCGAACCCCACGCGACCGAACTGAAGTCGACTTTGTCGTGCGCCACGATTGCCTCTTCTTCTCGGGACGGTCCCCAGACTACTGAAGTCGGCACTCCAGCGCCGCTACCCGTGAATCAAGTTGACATAACGCGGCTTTCGGCACGGTCAGGACGCAACCGGGATTGCCGAGGAAGGCAAACCGTGGCGTGTCGCCCACGCCTTCGCAGTCCACCCAGGACGACGGTGTAGACCCATGGCCCGGTTGATTGCGGTACTGACGCTGTGTGGCGCGTCGAGCAGCAGCATGTGTCCGGCCGCCGGCAATTGCAGATGCATCGCACCGGGGATGGCGGCGACCAAGTCTCGGGCATGAGCATCCGGGGTCGTCATGTCATTGGCTCCGCTGATGACGATGGTTTTTGCCCTGATCGACGCAAGGGAGCCGGACACGTCGTAATCCTTGAGATCGAGCAGGAATCCGGCCGCGGTTGCCGGCGAGGCCGCACGGATCAGTTCCGCTGCGACTGCAACAAAACCGTGTCCCGCCAGGCGTTCTGGGCCGGCGCACCTGGCCAAGGCGGCACCCACTGGCCGAGTGACCCCCTTGATGGTCTGATCGGTTGTGCGCCGGGGCATGCGCCCGACAAGATCGAACAGCACCCGGGTGGCCGGCGTAGCCAGCACCCGGCCCAGTCCCCGCTCGGACAGCCGCCCGGCTGCCGTCGCGATCAGGACCAGACCCGCTACCTGCACCGGTCGATCGAGTTCGGGGCGGCTCAAATATGCCAGTGCCGTCATGCCACCCAGCGAATGTCCGACCAGCGTGAGCGGACCGGTGACACGCAAAGCTTTCAGGATGTCGCCGAGATCGGCAGCGAGTCGCTCGACCCGGTAGGTGTGCATCGCGGCCCCCGCCGAGCCTCCGTGACCGCGGTGGTCGTAGCTGATGATGCGCACGGCGTTGCCCCAGCGGCGGGTCAGCAGGCGGACTTGGAGCGCCCAGCTTTCTTGCGTCAGGCACAGACCGTGTAGCAGAACGACGGTGTGAAGGCTGTCGCCGCTTGCGCCGTAATCGCGGACCGCCAGGCGCACACCATCGCTGGTGACGACCGTTCGCTGCGCATAATTCGCCGATGGCACAGTAGAATTCAGCCGAGCGGACACTGTGTACCCCTTGCCGGTATCGATGTCTGGCAGGGAATTCCTGCTCTTGTTCACTCGAAGCTACGGACCGGCGGTGATCAAGGCACGCTTGTGCGCAATAGCGACGCAACGGGCATTCCAGACCTTGTGCGCATTAAGTTCACGGGTGTGACAGCGGCGAACCCGTCCGTTTGGCTGCATCCGGCGGTATGCCACGATTGCGCCCTACGCAACAGCGCAAACTCAGGCGTCCCAGCTCGAAGGAGTTTCAATGCCAAACCGATTGACTGACAAGGTCGCCCTGATAAGTGGCGGCGCCCGCGGCATGGGCGCGGCCCACGTTCGCGAGTTGGCCGCAGAGGGGGCCAAGGTGGTGTTCGGCGACATCCTCGACGACGAAGGCAAGGCCGTCGCGGCCGAGGTCGGCGACGATGCGCGTTATCTGCACCTCGACGTCACCGAGCCCGATCAGTGGGATGCCGCGGTGCAGACCACGCTGAGCGAGTTTGGCCGCCTAGACATTT
>JAVROZ010000516.1:0-6038 GCA_032162485.1 Mycobacterium sp. | reverse complement strand
CCCGCCGGACAAGCAGTGTCGATGGATAGTGGCCCGGCCACGAGCCACGTGGCCGCGTGGCTGGGTCGTCGTCGATCGGTGCCAGCGAGCTGATCTGAATCCCATACCGCGTCTCAAGGTGGGTCTTGAGGTCGACGTGCTCGAACGGGCGGGTACGCGCGAACGGCGATCTGTTGATCTGTTCCAGATCGGCGAGTGCTTGGGTGTACCGCTGCCCGGTCTCGCGTGCCCGTTCGCGGACGGCGCGTTTGAAACTGCCCTGCTTAGTCATGACAAGCCTCCTCGACATGTCCTCGCCCCCCAGCGACGCGACACTCGATACAGGCCTGGACACGAACAGTTGGCCTTGAGGGTGGATTCCCCTTCGCCATCTCAAGGACCCCGCTGGGGCAGGTCCTCAGAGGCTGGGCGTCGGCCGACGCCCGACCCCATCCTGCTAACGGTCGGGAAGCACTGGCAACAACGGACTCTGCTGCTGCCCGCTGAAGGGACCCCTCGCGATCCACCGGGGAGCAACCGCGCGGCACAACGTTCCCCGGTGACGGATCGCCCGCGAACTGCCCGGTCAACGGACCTTGCCGCGTCTGGCGAGCGCCTCGATTGCCGGGGCTACGGTCCAGAAGTCAGTCCCGCTGAGGGCTGAGGGCTGCGGTCGCGATCGTTGTGAGGTAGGTGCGGGCGGCGACTCCGTTGATGCTCTTCGCGAAGCCTGTCGTCGGCAGTGTGGCTGGTGTGCCGATCGAAAGTTCGATGCTGACAAGGGTGTTCATTGGCCCATCAGGATGGTGCCCGCGTGCTGGATGCCGGCCAGCCAGCTCTGCGGGTCGGATGCGAACTTAGTTGCACGTGAGACTGGGTGTCTGGGACTGTTGCCGACCATGAGGCTGCTTCTGATCATTGGACCACCGGCTGTCGGCAAGATGACGGTGGGCCGAGAGATCGCCGCGCATAGTGACTTCAGGTTGTTCCACAATCACCACACCATTGAGCCGCTGGTTGAGGTCTTCGGCTACGGCACTGCGCCATTCAACGTCTTGAACATCGAGTTCCGTCGGCGAGTGATCGAAGAAGCCGCACGCAACAATGTGGATTTGATCTTCACATTCGTCTGGGATCTGCGGGACCCAGCTGATACCGCCTACGTTGAACAGCTCGTCGCGCCGTTCGAGGAGGCCGGTGGTGAGGTATGCGTGCTCGAGCTGACCGCTGACCTTGAAACGCGCCTATTGCGCAACCGGGGCGAAACTCGGCTGGCTGCCAAACCGAGCAAGCGGAATGTGGAATGGTCTGATGGCAACGTCCGTACCATGGATGCCCATCAAATGAATACGGATCCGACCGGATCCACGCCGACTCCGGCCGACGGATTCCTCACCCGGAATCGGCATCTTTGCCTCGACACCCGAAATCTGACTGCAGCCGAGGTCGTCCCGATCGCACTTGACTGGCTTGACCAAGAAGCAGACGAACTCCGTAGCCAAGGACCTGTTGACACTGCCTAGATTTCGGGCCTGCCCGCAGACGATCTGTTAGGGATTGAGGCTTTCTGGTCTTGGTTGCGGCGAAGGCGAGGTAGTCGGTACCGGCGCGAGTGGCGTGCTGCATCGCGGTCTTCGGCGTGGTGCCGAGGGTTTTGGCGAGGTTGCAGGTGGTGCTTCGCGGACGAGTTCGAGCCAAGTGGCGTTTCGGGCCGCAAGGGCGGGGAGGCCAACGCCAGCATGCCAGGTGGGGACGAGTCAGTTAGGAGCGATGAGTTGTCGCATCAGGAGCAACTCATCGGCTTTTAGTGGACAACCTGCGTATCAAGTCCGGGCGTATTCCGAGCCCAGATGAGGCGGCGACAGGTGAGGTGAGCGGGCGCTCGCTCTGAAGCTGCTGAGCTTCGGCGAGGTGGTGTCCGAGGTTGGCAGCGAACTGGAGCCGCATCGGTTGTGCACCTACCTCTTCGACCTTGCGCAGACGTTCTCGGTGTTTTACAAGCAGTGCCAGTCCTGAAGGCGGAGCCCCAGCTGCGGACGTCCCGGCTCGCGTTGTGTGCCCTGTCGATGCACGCTCTGGTCACCGGACTCGACCTGCTCGGCATCGAGTCTCCTGAAACGATGTGACAGCACACGCCGCGACTGTGCCGGTCCGCCCCAACAACAGCCCCCCTGTCGAGATGCAGGAAACATTGACGGCGGTCCCGCTGGCTACTTTGACGAAGTCGGCTCGGTCGGCGGCGTTCGTCAAACTGAGAAAACCTGGTAGTCGTGGGGCGGCGCGGGTGTTTACTCTTGACACCAACACCTATGGGCAGAGGTAATCGCGATGGCTGGCTACAGGGCACTTACCGACGTATACGAATGGCTGATTCCGGACCACAAGTTGACGCCGGACGGCGCAGTCGGCGCCGTCAGTGACCTCGTGAAGTCCCTTCCGCCCGGGGCGCGCGTACTCGACTGCGCATGTGGAACCGGCCAGCTCGCAGTTGGCCTCGCTGCCCTTGGCCTCGACGTCGTTGCATCAGACGCCAGCCCCGGAATGGTCCGCCGAACGCAAGAATTAGCTGATCAGGAGGGCGTTTCGCTCAACACGTTCGAGGCTACGTGGGACGAACTGCCCGACCACCTCGATGCCTCGACATTCGACGTTGTGTTCTGCGTGGGCAACTCTTTAGGTCATGCCGAAGGAGCATCCGGTCGGTTGTCCGCGCTGGCCTCCATGGCACGGCTACTCAACCCCGACGGCCGACTGGTGCTCACATCACGCACGTGGGAACGCATCCGAGACGGCGGCTCACGGATCGAAGTGTGGGACCGACTCACACGACGCAACGGCCGCGATGCAGTCGTCATGTATCAGTGGCAGATCGCAGCGACCTGGGAGCAGGAACACCACCTGCAGATCGTCGTTGCACAGATCGAACCGGACGGGACCGTCATCAGCGGCTCCGAGCGCCTGTCTATCTGGCCATTCCGGTACGACGAACTGACCACGCAACTTCAGGCCGTCGGGCTGACGACCGATGACGTCACCTTCGACCCCGACGGGGGCGGATACAAGGTGGTCGCAGTGCGCGATCACAAGTTGACGTAAACGCCGGTTACCTATCCGCGCATTCCGTCAATCTTCGCTGCATCTCGACAACAAGCCCCAACGAAGGGGTGGGCGTGTTTAACGATCTTTCAATCCTTTAAATACTGCTTCCTGATGATTCGATGGATTGACCTGCGTACCGGGCCCACGGCAGGAGCATCGCGGCGACCGGTAGGGGAGTGACTCGCTGGTACCGGTCAAGAGCTCGTGGATCCAGGCGAGCCGCTGGTCCTGGCTGAGCGATGGGCTGCTCTTTGCTGATCGGTGCTGAACGGTAACCGTCGTGTTGAGGCGCGCCTTCTTCGCGACCACGAAGAACGTCCTGATCGCGCTGCGCGTGGTCGGTCCTGTGGCCAGCCACTCGTCGACGTCTTGCTGCGTGCAGGTGGCTGCCGTGCGCTGGTAGGTCTCGTGGAGCCACACAAGGAACTTCACCGTCTCGGTGATCTCCTGCTTGGCCGAGTGGACCGGGCCATGCGTGGCCGCGCCTGCGGCTGCCTTGGCGCGGATCCGCCGGAGGTGGTGCCAGGTGGCGAAGTGCTGAACGGGTTGGCGCACCTCGTCCGGGAGTCCGTCAAGCTTGGCGTCGATCCATCGGTCGAAGCGGGGGAGGTAGGCGTCGCGCTGGGGGAGCAGGTCGTGGTGCTGCAGCAGTGCACGCAGATTCTCGGCTTGCTTGCCGAGCACAGAGTCGAGACCTTCGTGCGATACCGGGATGGTGCCGTCGCCAAGGCCGCGAAGCAGTTCCTGGACCTTGGATGAGCGCTTCCAGACGATGACCGACTCGGGTCGGTCCGAGGCACACAGTGCGTCGACGAGGCCGACCAGCGCAGGGGCGCTCGGTTCACCGCCGAGTAACCCGTGGAGGTCGTCGCGCAGCGCGCAGCGCGCACACAGACGTCCGCGATGGTGGCCCGCTTCGACGTCGCAGCGCTCGCAGTGGAAGTCGTATGGGATCTCGGCGCAAGTCGAGCAGATGGGAAGGCCGTCGGCGTTGGGGGGGCCCGGCAGCAGCCGGTCTTGGAGGCATTCGGGGCAGGTGCCGCGAGTATGGACGGCGTCGAAGTAGCAGATGTTGCAGAGCCGGCCTTCTGGCCATCTGGCTGCGAGTCGGGGGATGTTCCGCCCGCAGCGCGCGCAGGGGTCGTCGAGGTTGCTCGTGGTGCGCGGGCGACCGCGCACGGTGGAGCGAGGGGAGAGGCCGACCGGCGTGCCGGTCTTGCGGGCCCGGACGTCGGCCGCGGTGGTAGTGAGCAGATCCGCGGGCGTGCACTCAAAGATGTCGCACAGGGCCGCGATCACCTGAAGCGACATCCGCTCCGGACGCTGGTTGACGAGGCGGTAGACCTGCGGTCGGGACAGGGTCGCGTTCAGCAAGCAGGGGGATTAGGTCTGTCGTGTTGTGCAGTCCTCGCGCCGCCATCAGCTCGGCCAATCGCCATGTGTAGTCGACCTTGCGCTTCATGATGTGCCGTCCTCGGTCCTGCGTTGCATGGCTTCCTTCACCGTACGGTCCAGCACGGCCCTGAGGGTGGACCGTCGGAACTCGTCGGAGACGAACTGGTAGATCCCGGTGGTCGTCGCGTGCTCGTGGCCCATCTGGTCCTGAACGAACCGCGGGTCCCAACCGTCCTCGAGCAGGTGGGTGGCGTACGAGCGCCGAAACGAGTGGATGTCGAGCCCGTCCGAGAAGCCGAGCTCCTCGCAGCCTACTAGTTGACATAATGTCGCTTATCGGACATCTGACCACGGGAGTAGCAGTAGGCGTGAAGCGACGCGACTGGGGTTCGCCGTGTTTGCTCAGGGATCGCAAAAATGGCCGTGCGAGCGCGAGGTCAGCGTCCACTCGGCGCAACCCGTCGAAGCCCCACCTGTTGATGCCCTCCAGGTCGACCTCGTTGCAGATGCGAACTGCAAGTCGCGCAGCGAACGGGCGAGCCGGGCGTACTCGAGGTGGGTGAGGTCGAGTCGTTCCGCGCCGTAGGCCCGCAGGAAGCGCACAGGATCGGGCCCGCACAAGGCGGCGAACACATCGTGCTCGCGCGGCGCCAGCATCGCGACACGACCGTCGCGATCGACGAGGACGTTGTGAGGGAACAGGTCGTGGTGGCACACGACATGGGCGCACGTCGACCGCGCGCGCCCGTTCGATCACCGCCTAGCGCTCGCTGCGCCGCAGGACGGGGATGCCCCGAGCCGCCAGCTCAGCGGTCAGCGCCAATGCGGCGTCGCTGTCGGGCTGGTGACGCCAGAGTTTTACGAACCATCGCCCGTCAGTGAACGCATCCGCTTCGAACCCGCCCGGATGCGGCCGCAGCTCGCCCACCTCGACACCGAAGGCGTCGCGGACCTGAGTCGCCGTCGGCGGGCGCACATAGACCCAGGACACTACCTGCACGCGCTCAACACGGTCAGGGATGCGCCGGGTAGTGCAGTGAAGCGAGTAGCTGACTGTGCAGGATGGCGTTCGAGTACAGGCCGCCGCCCTGATCGCTCGCACGTCCACCGGTTCGATCGGTGAAGCGGCCGCCGGCTTCCTCGACCAGGAGAACCCACGGCGCGTGATCCCAGATATGGAAGCCCTCGGCCAAGAAGGCATCGATCTCGCCACGAACGAGCTCGACCAGCGGTAAGGGGCTCGCTGGTGCGCGGGCTGCACTCGGTGGGAGACGAGCTCTGGACTCGTTGTCCAGAGCATCGAGTACGGCGTCAGCCAGCGTCGACGTCGTACTGACCTTGAGGCGCCGCGTCTTGCTCTCTTCGCGTGGCCAGGACGACTCGAAGGAACCGCCACCTCGGGTCGCCCACCAACAGCGCCGCAGCGCAGGAGAGGTGACGAGCGCGACCTCCGTGGTCCCCTGAACCTCCAGCGCAATGTGGATTCGCCAGTTCGGATCACCCCGACTGAAGAACCCGGTGCCATCGATCGGGTCGAGGATCCAGACCCGATCGGACTCACCGAG
>JAVROZ010000515.1:0-4704 GCA_032162485.1 Mycobacterium sp. | reverse complement strand
ACCAAGTCCGCTGATGGGCCGCCACGGGTCAAGTGGCCTCTAGCAGCAGCTTTCGCAGGTCCTCTTCGGCCTCGGTGACCGCCACGAACAACAACTCGTCGCCACCCTCCAGCGGTTCGTCGCCCTGAGGAACGATCACGCGTGGCCCCCGCAGAATGGTCACCAACGAAACATCTCGCGGCAGCTGCAGCTTGCGCACCGGCTTGCCCCCCCAGGGCGTGTCGTCGGGCAGGGTGATCTCCACGAGGTTGGCCTGGCCTTTACGGAATTCCATCAGTCGCACCAGGTCACCTACCGCGACGGCCTCCTCGATAAGTGAGGCCAGCATGCGTGGGGTCGACACCGCCACGTCGACGCCCCAGGCGTCGGTGAACAGCCACTCGTTGCGCGGGTCATTGACCCGGGCTACCACCCGGGGAACCGCGAACTCGGTCTTGGCCAGCAGGCTGAGAACCACGTTGACCTTGTCGTCACCCGTAGCCGCGACCACGACGTCGAAATCCTCGAGGTGCATCGCTTCCAGCAGGCTCAGCTCGCAGGCGTCGCCCAGCAGCCAGTGGGCGGCCGGAATTGCGTCGGTGTCCAGGTGGTCCGCGTTGCGCTCGATCAAGGTCACGTCGTGCCGATTCGCGACGAGTTCCCGGGTGACCGAGCGGCCGACGGCGCCGGCCCCAGCGACAGCTACTTTCATTTGCGCCACTCCTCGACCCCGGCTGCGCCGGCGTCTTTGTCGTTGCCGCGTTTCATTTGCGCCACTCTCCCCCGCAGGCGGGCGGTACCCCCACGACCCCGGCTGCGCCGGCGTCTTCGTCATCGCCGGGCTTCATTTCTCCGTGTCCTCACTCGGCGGCAACGCCGCAATGGCCACGGCTTCGGCGGCACGGCCGGAGATGGCAGCGACGTAAACCTGGTCGCCGGCCTGCAGAACTGTCTTGGGTTCCGGCAGGACACCGGTTCCGAAGCGGATCAGGAACGCCACTCGCGCGCCGGTGGCTTGTTCCAGGTCGGTGGCGCGATGCCCGACCCAATCGTCGTGCAGGACCACCTGGGCAACGGCGACGGTACCGGTCGGATCTCGCCATTTGGCGGTCTCCGTCTCCTGCGTCAAGGCGTTCAGCAGGCGATCGGTCGTCCACGGCACGGTGGCAATCGTCGGGATGCCGAGGCGTTCGTAGACCTCAGCGCGCTTGGCGTCGTAGATTCGCGCGACGACCCGCCGGACGCCGAACGTCTCTCGGGCCAGCCGCGCCGAGATGATGTTGGAGTTGTCGCCGGAGGACACCGCGGCGAACGCGTCGGACCCTTCGATACCCGCCTTGAGCAGCACATCCCGGTCGAAACCTTGGCCGAGCACCCGGTCGCCGGCAAACTCCGGGCTGAGCCGGTTGAACGCGGCGCTGTCGCGGTCGATGACCGCCACGTCATGGCCAATCCGGGACAGTCCGTCTGCCACCGAAGACCCGACTCGGCCGCACCCCATCACAACCACCCGCACTTGGAGGTCCTTTCGGTTGTGTCCTGCGCGTCGCAATACATCAGTAACCCACGTCGGTGCAGCGATTTCGGTTGTGGCGATTCTCGCCCAGGAAATCTCGCCTACGGAACGCTACCGCCAACCCCACGTGGGCCTACTCTTGGCTCTCGTGTCCAAACTTTCAACCGCTGCGCGCCGATTGCTCATTGGCCAGCCCTTTCGCAGCGACCGGCTGAGTCACACGCTGCTGCCGAAGCGGATCGCGCTGCCCGTGTTCGCCTCCGATGCGCTGTCGTCGGTGGCCTACGCCCCCGAAGAGATCTTTCTCATGCTGTCGGTGGGCGGCTTGGCGGCATACACGTTGTCGCCGTGGATCGGTCTGGCGGTGGCTGCGGTCATGTTGGTCGTGGTCGCCAGCTACCGGCAGAATGTGCATGCCTACCCCTCGGGTGGCGGTGACTACGAAGTGGTCACCACTAACCTCGGGCCCAACGCCGGCCTGCTGGTGGCCAGTGCGCTGATGGTGGATTACGTTCTCACCGTTGCTGTTTCGACAGCATCGGCAATGTCGAACATCGGCTCGGCCATCCCGATGGTGGCCCACCACAAGGTGTGGTTCTGCGTCGCGGCGATCCTGCTGGTGACCGCACTGAACCTGCGCGGGATCCGCGAATCCGGGCTCGCCTTCGCCATTCCTACCTACGCCTTCATCATCGGCATGGCCGGCATGCTCGTCTGGGGGTTGATCCGGATCTTCGTGTTGGGGAATCCGCTGAAGGCGGAATCCGCGGGTTTTCAGATGCATTCCGAACACGGAAAAATACTTGGGTTTGCCCTGGTATTCCTGATGGCCCGGGCGTTCTCCTCCGGATGCGCAGCGCTGACCGGTGTCGAGGCCATCAGCAACGGCGTGCCCGCATTCGAGAAACCCAAGTCGCGCAACGCGGCAACGACACTGCTGATGTTGGGCGCCATCGCCGTGACTCTGCTGATGGGCATCATCGTGTTGGCCAAGAAGATCGGGGTCCAGCAGGTCGACGATCCCGCGACGCAGCTGACGGGGGCCCCGGCCGGTTACTACCAGAAGACGCTGGTCTCACAGCTCGCGCAGACGGTATTCGGAAGCTTCCACATCGGGTTCGTCGTGATCACGGCAGTGACTGCCCTCATCCTGGTGCTGGCCGCCAACACCGCCTTCAACGGGTTCCCGGTGCTCGGTTCGGTTCTGGCGCAGCACAGTTACCTGCCTCGCCAGTTTCACACTCGCGGCGACCGGTTGGCCTTTTCCAACGGAATAGGGTTCCTCACGGTTTCGGCCTTATTGGCGATCATCGCGTTTCGCGCGGAGTTGTCCGCCCTGATCCAGCTGTACATCGTCGGGGTGTTCATTTCATTCACGCTGAGTCAGATCGGGATGGTGCGGCACTGGACCAGGCTGTTGCGCACCGAAACCGAGCCGTCGGCGCGGCGTCGAATGCACCGTTCGCGGATCGTCAACACCATCGGGTTCATCGCTACCGGCTCGGTGTTGCTGGTTGTGATGGTCACCAAATTTTTGGCCGGAGCCTGGATTGCCCTGGTGACAATGGCACTGCTGTTCGGGCTCATGAAGCTGATCCGGCGCCACTACGACGGCGTCACCCGGGAACTGGCAGAGGAAGCTGCCGAGCACGGCGACGAGATGGTGTTGCCCAGCCGTAATCACGCGCTGGTGCTGGTCTCGAAGTTGCATCTGCCGACACTGCGTGCCCTGGCCTACGCGCGGGCGACGCGGCCCGATGTGCTCGAAGCCGTCACGGTGAGCGTCGACGACGGCGAAACCCGCGAGCTGGTCCATGAGTGGGAAGAGAGCGATATCAGCGTTCCGTTGAAGGTCATCGCCTCGCCCTACCGCGAAATCACCCGGCCGGTACTCGATTACGTCAAACGGGTCAGCAAGGAGTCGCAGCGCACCGTCGTGACCGTGTTCATCCCCGAGTATGTGGTGGGCCGCTGGTGGGAACAGCTGCTGCACAACCAGAGTGCGCTGCGGCTCAAGGGCCGGTTGCTGTTCATGCCCGGAGTGATGGTGACATCGGTTCCCTGGCAGCTGACTTCGTCGGAGCGGGTCAGGGCGTTGCAGCAGCAGTCGGCTCCCGGCGACGCGCGGCGGGGCATCTTCGATTGAACCCCAGAGCCGCTTGCCCAGAGCTGACATTGGTCACCGGGGACCCGGCCAACGGCGGCAGTTGCATTGCGCATCACGAAGGGCGGGTGGTCTTCGTCCGCTATGCGTTGCCCGGGGAACGGGTCCGGGTGCGAGTCACCGCGGACCGCGAATCCTATTGGCATGCCGAGGTTATCGAGGTGCTTGAGCCGTCACCGGACCGCACGGAGTCGCTGTGTCCGATCGCCGGGGTGGACGGTGCCGGATGTTGCGACCTGGCTTTCGTGGCACCGGATGCGGCCCGGGTGCTCAAAGCGCGGGTGGTGGCCAATCAACTCGAACGACTCGGCGGACACGGTTGGTCCGGTGCGGCGCAACCGCTCTCGGATGCCGGCCCGACGGGCTGGCGCACCCGGGTTCGGCTCGACGTCGGGGCGGACCGTCGGCCCGGGTTTCACCGCTACCACAGCGACGAATTGGTCACCGATCTGCGCTGCGCGCAGTTGCCTGACGGCATGTTGGACGGACTGGCTCAGCCGGATTGGCCGCCGGACGCCCACGTGCATGTAGTCGTCGACGACGACGGGCAGCGGCACGTGGTGCGCACGCTGCGGCAGGGCAAGCGTTCCCCGAGGGTGGTCGCGAAGGTGACCGAAGGCAACTATCACGCCCTGCAACGAGTGGGCGGGCGCAGTTGGCGCGTGCCGGTGACCGCGTTCTGGCAGTCGCACCGCGACGCCGCGCGCGTCTACAGCGAGCTCGTCGCCGACTGGGCACAAGCCGGGCGGGGAATGACCGCTTGGGACCTCTATGGCGGAGCCGGGCTTTTCGCCTCGGTGCTCGCGGACGCGGTGGGGGAGTCGGGTCGGGTGCTGACTGTCGACACCTCGCGGGGGGCGTCGGGCGCAGCGCGTGCCGCGTTGGCTGATCTGCCGCAGGTCGACGTCCGGACCGATTCCGTGCGCCGCGCTGTGGCGGCCCAAGACACCCGTGCCGATGTGGCGGTGCTAGATCCGCCGCGGTCGGGCGCCGGACGCGAAGTGATCGACAAGCTGGCTGCCGCCGAAGTACCGCGTGTGGTGCA
>JAVROZ010000514.1:0-2811 GCA_032162485.1 Mycobacterium sp. | reverse complement strand
TGACGTAGCCCCCACCGATACCCATGGTCAGCATGCCGTGCGCAATCGCGGTGTCCAGGCCGACCATCTTGGCGATCTCGTCGTCCCAGTGGATGGGGTTCAAGTCACCCGAAACCCCCGCGTAGTTCACCAGATCCTGGCGGGTCAGCGGGTAGGTCCGCTCCGGGAGCTGGTCGCCCACCTGCACCGAACTGAACTCACGCAGAGACATTAGAAAATCCCACTTCCCCATCTTCGCTGGCACGACCCGCCAGGGTCGTGTAGGTCTCCTGCACGACCTCACCGGTCTGATTGGTGATGATGTTCTTGGTCACGACGATCTGGGTACCGTGCGCCTGACGCACCCCGTCAACGTAAACGTCGCAGTAAAGCTTGTCACCCGCCACGATCGGTTTCATGAACTTCAGCACCTGGTCGACCTGGACAATCTGCTGGTCCGAAATTGCGATGTTCGCACTCTGAAAGAATGCCGTCTGGGCCTTGTAGCCGAACACGCTGATGAAACACAGCGGCGCCGCTAGCCCGCCATAGCCCAAATCGGCCGCCGCGTCCTCACCGAAGAAAGCGGGATCGTCGTTCTGAACGGCGATCGCGTACTCGCGAACCTTCTCCCGTTCCACCTGGTAATGGTCGGGGTAGCGGTAATGCATCCCGACGATGTCTGGGGACAGCGCCACAGCTCTCGAACCTATCTAGTCAGTCATTTTTAGTCATTGAAACTATTTATGAGGTCGACGGTTAGCGTGTTTCGCGGTGCCCCTGGTGCTTACCGCAATTCGGGCAGAACTTCTTCAACTCAAGCCGGTCCGGATCGTTGCGGCGGTTCTTCTTGGTGATGTAATTGCGGTGCTTGCACACCTCGCATGCCAGGGTGACCTTCGGCCGCACGTCGGTACTGGAAGCCATGACGGTTCTCTCAAATCTCTCGGTTGTTCTGGTCGATATGTTGTCTTGTAGCGATGGCCGGACTCGAACCGGCGACCTAACGATTATGAGTCGTTCGCTCTAACCGACTGAGCTACACCGCCTCTGTGCCCACCCTGTTCAGGGTCGGGGCCGCCGCCTTTCGGCGTCCGCCGAGCCCCCTAACGGAATCGAACCGTTGACCTTTTCCTTACCATGGAAACGCTCTACCGACTGAGCTAAGGGGGCCGTTGACCCGTAGCGACCAGTCGTGCCGCGGGCCAAAAAGAGGTTACAGCCTGGCACACAACGTCTCCAAACCGATCCTCGGCGTCACCCAGGGTCGCTGCTCCGGTGCAGCCGCCAGGCACTGAGGTCGCTGAACTCGTCGTATTCCTCATCCTGTGGCTCGTGCTCCTCCTCGGAGGCGTCATCGAGCAGCGCTTTCAGCGCGAGATGGACAGCCTCCCGTGCGTCAGCCAGGTGGTACTTGTTGATGACCCCTCGAAGCAGGCTCTCTTCAACCAAGATTTCGAAGCTCTTCAGCATGGAGCAACTTTACCGGCTGCAGACGCTGGTGGAAGGCCAGGTTGGGCCTGTTTTTCGCTGACCCATACTCTGGTCATGTGTCAGATTCGGACCGGCTGTACTTCCGCCAACTGCTCTCCGGTCGCGACTTCGCCGCCGGCGATGCCATCGCGGCGCAAATGCGCAATTTCGCCTACCTGATCGGCGACCGCGAAATGGGTGACTGTGTGGTGGTCGATCCGGCGTACGCCGCCGGGGATCTTCTCGACACGCTGGAAGACGACGGCATGCAGTTGTCCGGAGTGCTGGTGACCCACCACCACCCGGACCACATCGGCGGCTCGATGATGGGTTTTGAGCTCAAGGGGCTGGCCGAGTTGCTGGAGCGAACGACGGTGCCGGTGCACGTCAACACCCACGAAGCGTTGTGGGTGTCGCGGATTACCGGCATCCCCATGAGCGACCTGACGACCCACGACCACCGGGACAAGATCAGCATCGGCGACATCGAGATCGAGTTGCTGCACACTCCCGGCCACACGCCGGGAAGTCAGTGCTTTCTGCTCGACGGGCGGCTTGTCGCCGGCGATACGCTGTTCCTGGACGGCTGCGGACGCACCGACTTTCCGGGCGGCGATTCAGACGAGATGTATCGCAGCCTGCAGCAGCTCGCTGCGCTGCCCGGCGACCCGACGGTGTTTCCGGGGCACTGGTATTCGGCCGATCCAAGTGCCTCACTATCGGAAGTCAAGCGCTCCAATTACGTTTATCGGCCGGGTAATATCGACCAGTGGCGAATGATGATGGGCGGCTGACCGGGTGGCGAACGCGGACAGCCATTTTGGGGCACGGTCGCTAATTCTGCCCGCGGTACACAGAAACCCCCTCTACGATCAGTGCAGCTAAATTCCAGGTCCAAGGTCGGTATCCAGTTCGGCAGTGGTGTGAGCGGAGGGTGGATTCCATGGGGTGGGATCAAGGGAGCTGGCATGGGATCGGGAGCGTCGAATCGAGCACCTGGTTGGCGTGGGCGGCGTGGGGAGCGTTGCTGCTGGGCGTCATCGCGCTGATCTTCACGAACCGCCAGCTGCAGCGAAACCGCGCGCTGGTCGCGGAGAAGACGCGGCCGCATGTGGCCATGCTCATGGAGCCCCACGTCGCGGACTGGCATGTCATCGAGTTGGTGGTGCGGAATTTCGGTCGCACCGCGGCCTACGACGTCCGGTTCAATTTCCCGAATCCCCCGACCGTGGCCGAATACGAGAATGCCTCCGACGGCTACGCCGACGTCGTCGAACTGCAGCTCCCCCGGGAGTTGCCGACGTTGGCGCCAGGTCAAGAGTGGCGGATGGTGTGGGACTCGGCGCTCGACCGCGCCGA
>JAVROZ010000513.1:0-3517 GCA_032162485.1 Mycobacterium sp. | reverse complement strand
GTCAGCGAACTCTTCGCCAGCGAGGATGCCGCCGAAGGCGTGCAATCGTTCATCGAACGACGGCAGGCGCACTTCAAGGGCCGCTAGTCACTGCGTGCCGCCGCACCTGGCGCTACAGTCCGTTTGGCCCAGGCACCCCTAGCAACAGTCCGCCGCTGCCGCCTTCTCCGACGGTTTCGGTTGGGAAGTATCTGTTACCGCCGGTGCCGCCATTGCCGATCAAGAAAGCATTGCCGCCGAATCCGCCTCTGGTTGTGGCACCGCCGCTGATGACGCCAGTACCGACGTTCCCGCCGTTGCCGCCGCTGCCGATGAGGGCGGCCCCACCGCCGTTGCCGCCACTGCTGCTGAACCCACCGTTGCCCCCGGCGCCGCCGTCGCCGCCGTTGCCTACCAACCCCAGTGCGCTGCCTCCGCCGCCGCCAATGCCTCCCAAGGAGTTGGCGCTTTGGCCCCCGGTGCCGCCGTGGCCACCGTTGCCGAAGAGCCCCACAGCATTCCCGCCGACCCCGCCGGCGCCAGCCGCAAGACCGTTGGATCCACCGTCGCCGCCGCGGCCTCCGTCTCCGAACAGCGCGCCGCCGTTCCCGCCGGCGCCGCCGTGCTGGTTGCCGCTGCCGCTGCCGCCGGCACCGCCGGCGCCGCTCAGCATCCCGGCGGCCCCGCCGTCCCCCCCAACGGCGCCGGTGACGCCGATCCCGGCGTTTCCACCGGTGCCGCCGTTGCCGTATATCAGGCCGCCGTGGCCGCCATGTGCGCCCGCGCCCCCGATGCCGCTAATACCGGATCCCTGTGCCAACCCGCCGGCACCGCCGGCACCCCCACTGCCGAACAGTCCGATCGCATCCCCGCCGGCGCCGCCGGCACCGGCCGTGCCAGCTAAGGCGAATAAGTTCCCACCCGCTCCGCCGGCACCGCCGTTGCCGAACAACAGTCCGCCGGCACCACCGGCGCCACCGTGGTTGGGTGGGCCGGTGGTAACCACACCGGCCGCGCCGCCACTGCCGCCGTTGCCGATCAGCCCGGCGGCCCCGCCGCTGCCGCCGGACTGGTTTACCCCGCCGGATCCGCCATTGCCACCGTTGCCCCACAACAGACCACCGGCGCCACCGTTCTGACCTGTCCGTGGGGCTGCGTTGGCGCCGTCGCCGATCAACGGACGCTGCAACAGCGCCTGAGTGGGCGCGTTGATCGCATTGAGCACTTGCTGCTGAAATACCTGCCATGGGTTGGCCGCGGCGGCGGCGTTGGCCGCCTCGGCGCCGGCATACGCACCGGCGCCCGCGCTGAGAGCCTGCACAAATTGCTGATGAAACGCCGAGACTTGGGCGCTGACGGCTTGATACTCCAAGGCGTGCGCGCCGAACAGCGTCGTCACGGCCGCCGATATCTCATCGACACCGGCCGCCAGGATCGCCGTTGTCGGCGCCGCCGCGGCGGCGCCGGCCTCACTGATCGCCGAACCGATACCCGCCAAATTTGTGGCGGCACCCGCCAATAGATCCGGCTGCGCAATTACGTACGACATTCGGCACCTCCCGCCGGTAGACGGCGCGGCGGTCGCTCCCCGACGATCGTCGAACCGCATGCTAGAGAGCAAAGACTAGCGCGATGCTCACGAGGGCATAAGTGTTTCGTCGCAAATACCCGAGATTGTCTCGGGGGAAGGCACATAGGGGCATTAGTTGCACCGCGTGACTGGTACGTAATGTTCGCGCCGAAGGGCGGCTAGGCGTCGATCGTGTAACCCATCGGCATCAGCACGCTCTTCTGCTGGGTGAAGTGCTCGACACCTTCTGGTCCGTTCTCGCGGCCGATCCCGGAGTTCTTGTAGCCGCCGAACGGGCAGCTGGGATCGAAGGCGTACCAGTTGATTCCGTACGTCCCGGTGCGGATCTTCTCCGAGATCTTGATGCCTTTCGGGATATCGGTGGTCCACACGCTTCCGGCCAGGCCGTACACCGAATCGTTGGCGATCGCGATCGCGTCGTCCTCGGTGTCGTAGGCAATGATGCTCAGCACCGGCCCGAAGATCTCTTCCTGTGCGATCGTCATCTTGTTGTCGACGTCGGCGAACACCGTCGGCTGCACGAAGAAGCCATTGTCCAGGCCTTCGGGACGGCCGCCGCCGCACACCAGCCGGGCCCCCTCTTCGATGCCCTTGGCGATGTAGCCTTCGACCCTCGCCCGCTGCTTCTCCGAGATGAGCGGCCCGACCTGGACGGCCGGGTCCGATGGCAGCCCCACCGGCAGTACTTTCACGAAATTGCTTACCGCGTCCACGATTTCGTCGTAGCGCGAACGCGGTGCCAGGATGCGCGTCTGGTTCACGCAGCCCTGCCCGGCGTTCATCACCCCGGAGAACACCAGCATCGGAATCGCGCTGCCCAAGTCGACATCCTCGAGGATGATGGCCGCCGATTTGCCGCCGAGCTCCAAGGTGCACGGCTTGAGCAGGTCTGCGGCGCGCTTGCCGACCTCCTTGCCGACGGCCGAGCTGCCGGTGAAGGTGAACATATCGACATCGGGGTTGGACGTCAGCGCCTTGCCGGTCTCGATCCCGCCGGGCAGCACTGAAAGCACACCCTCGGGCAGGCCGGCCTCAGTGAACACCTCCGCCAAAGCATTTGCGGACAGCGGGGTTTCGGCAGCAGGTTTGAGTACCACCGTACAGCCGGCCAGCAGCGCAGGACCCAACTTGTTGACGGCCAGGAACAGGGGCACGTTCCAAGCCACGATCGCACCGACTACGCCCACGGGCTCGCGGTGGACGATGGTCTGCCCGTAGGAGCCGTTGCGGGTCTCGGTCCACTTGACCTGGTCCACCGCGTCGGTGGCGAAGAAGTTCATCGCCCCCATCGAACCCATCCAGTGCATCGCTTCGATGATGGTCTGCGGCTGGCCGGTCTCGGCCGCGAGCAGCGTGGTGAACTGGTCCTTGCGGTCCTCCATCAACTTGACCGCCGCAGCGATCACAGCCGCGCGCTCTTTCGGCGGGGTCGTGGGCCAGGGGCCGTTGTCGAATGCCGCCCGGGCCGTCGCGACCGCGGCCTCAACGTCGGCCGCCGCTGCCATCGGCACCTTGCCTACGTACTCACCGGTGGCCGGGCTGTGCACCTCGATGACTTCGTCGGTCGACGGCTCGGTCCACTTGCCGCCGATGAAGAGTTTGTCGTATTCGGTCGTCTCGCTCTTGCTCATGGCGCCAGCCTACTAAAGCCAACGCAAAACGAGAACAGGTTCCATTATCGTGGCTGGAGCACCAGTACCAGATTGCTCACCAGGAACTCGCGTAGCACCGGTACGGAGGTCAGCCTCCATGCCCATCGCGGGTGGTAGCGGGGAAATGCGGCGATTGCGGCACCGGTACTTTCCGCCCAGCTCAAACCGTCGGCGGCCGAGACGGCAAACAACGACGACCCATAGTTGTTCTTTGCCGGATAGCCGTGTTTACGGGTGTACCGCGCGGCGGCCCGGGCGCCGCCGAGGTAGTGCGTCAGCCCCATTTCGTGGCCTC
>JAVROZ010000512.1:0-3391 GCA_032162485.1 Mycobacterium sp. | reverse complement strand
CTCCACGATCCGATCCTGGCCGCCATCCAGGTTCGCCAACCGGTGAGCCCGCAAGGCGTTTCCGGTCACGGCATCTAGCATGTCCCAGTCCTCGGCATCGGCGAGGAGGGTGGACTGGTATGCGGCGCGGACGGCGTACTTCCCGGCACCCACCGCCGCCGCCGCGCTGATTTCGCGTGCGGCACGACCGGCGCGGTCCCAGGTGGCGATGTCCGGCAGCTCACCGGGGGCCAGCGTGCGATGCAGCTCCGCAATGTCCGATATCACCCCGGCCGCAGCGCCATCAGCGTAGCGAGAGACACCCCACGGTGGACTGGTCAGGAGTTTCGACACCCACGGGCGGATGACGCTGTCGGCAAACCCCCGTCCCTCGTTGGCGGTTCCCACCGTGAGCCAGCTCAAGTCAAGGGCCACGATGGCGTCATCGGGAGCCAGGTAGCCGTCGGACCCGGCCAGCTGGTCGTTGCACAGCTGGACAAAAGCAGCCAGCGGGCGGGCGGAGGTTGCCGGGAAGTCGGTGATCTGTTCGTCGCCGTTGATGTACGAAATCACGTTCATCGCACACCCTTTGGCTGACCCCGCTCGGTGCGATCCGCTGGCCAGCCGCAGCGGATGGGTGATGCGCTCGAGGTCCATTTGGGTGGGTTCCTTTTCGCTTGCGCCCAGCAGACGGAAAACGGTTGCCGGGTGCAAGGCATTCTATGACCGTCGCTGTCGCGGCGCTTGGCGACACGACAAAACGGCACGACCTTCAGCTTCGACCACGGGGCTGACATGATGAGACCCATGGCGCTTCCGTTGGTTTCGGCTCTTGATTCGGCTCTTGATGTGACGACGTCCGTCGACGATGACACGGTGGTGGGCTCGATAGGCGCGATCGACAGCCTCGCCGTGGCGGGATCGGCCGCGGTCGCGGGCAGCGTCGCCGTTGCCGGATCCGTGACGGCCGCGGGCAGCGTCGCGGTCGCGGGGTCGGTCGCAACCGCAGGCAGTGTCGCAGTCGCGGGCTCAGCCGTCACCGCCGGCAGCGTCGGGGTGATTACCAGTCTTTTCACCGTGATCTGTGTTGCCGTTCGGGAATGCGTGGCATGCCTGGCTTGTTTGGCCTGCACCCGCTGCGTGGCCTGTATCGCGTGCGTGCGTTGCACCGATTGTGTCGGGTGTATCGCGTGTGTCAATTGCTCCGGGCTACGAAATGTCGTCGGCGCCAGAAATATTCATGTAGCGCCCACTACGTGAGTGATCAAGCGCGCGGTCAGCGGGAGTCGGCCATCACCTGCGGTGCCGCCCTCTGGGTCGTGGGAGGTGTCGGATACCTGCTCCTGGAGGCATTCGCCGCGGCCGGCTACCGGCCCCACTACAGCTATGCCGACAATTACATCAGCGATCTCGGGGTAACCGGGCCCAGGACACAAGTCATGCACGCGGCGTTCTGGTTGCACGGCACCTTGTTCCTCCTTGGTGCCCTCTTCATCGCGGGCCGTCCTGTTGACCGACGGACCAGCATGTTTGTCGGCATGGCCGCCGCAAACGCCGTAGGCAACATCGTGGTCGCAACCGTGCACAGCGGAAAGGTTCATGTCGCCGGTGCAGCACTGGCGATTGTGGGCGGCAACGCCGCAATTCTGGCCGGATCAGCACTCATTCGGCCCAGCCGACGGTGGTATCGCAACACTTCCAAATTTGTTGGAGTCATCGGGTTTTCGTCCCTGGTGATGTTGGTGATCGACTCGGCGACCACGACGATCAATGTGCTGCCCAGTGGGGTGTGGGAACGCGGCAGCGTGTATTCGATCACCCTGTGGCAGTTGCTGACCGCGGCCGCTCTCCTGACCGATGCTCGGCGCCGGACCGAACGGGCAACGATCACTTTCCGGTGAAGTTCGGCGGCCTTTTCTCCAGGAACGCGCGGGGTCCCTCCTTGGCGTCGGCAGAAGCCATCACGGCCATACCGAGTTCGAGCTCGCGCGGAAAGGCTTCGGCCTCGGTCTTTTCCAGATTCTCGATCACCGACGCTTTGATGTTGCACACCGCCAGCGGACCGTTCGCCGCCACCTGCTCGGCGATGTCACGTGCCTGAGCCAGCGCGCCCCCGGCAGGTGTGACGTGTCCCACCAGACCCACCTCGTAGGCACGTCGTCCGGAGATCGGGGTGCCGACGATGAGCATCTCCATCGCAATGGTGTACGGGATCTGGCGGGGCAACCGGATCGTGGATGCGCTCATCGGAAACAGACCGCGCTGTACCTCGCTGATCGCCAACTTGGCATTCTCGGCCGCGACCCGGATGTCGAAGGCCTGCAGGATCTCCATCCCGCCGGCGTAGCAGTAACCCTCGACCGCCGCGATGATCGGTTTCTTGGCGTAATGGTCTTTGAGGAACCCTTTGTAAATCAACGAGAAGTCTGCCTTGACCCGCTCCTCGAACTCGTTCTGCGGGGGATCTCCGGCGATCAGCGCACCCACCAGTCGGTCCAGATCGGCTCCGGCGGAGAAATTTCCGGCAGCGCCGGTCATGATCGCTACGCGCAGGTCGGGATCGTCGTCCAGTAGATCCCAGGCATCGGCGAGCCGGCACAGCACCTCCGGGTTGAAAGCGTTGCGCTTTTCCGGGCGGTTGATGGTGATTGTCAGGACGTGCTGGTCGCGCTCCACGAGCACTGCTGGTTCTGCCACGTACTGGTGTTTAGCACGGAAAGACCGCGAGCACCTACAAGTGATGCTGGTCTCGCCGGGGAATAACAACGCTGGACGGCTCGTCTGTGCACCGGTGAGGACTGCAATGGATCAGAGGCCGAACGGGGCAACCGCCCTGAGCGCGCGATCAACCCGCCGCCCCGAGGTCACCCGGGACAAGGCGATTTTCGCCGGTGTGTTGACGATGCTGCTGGCGATGGGGTGGGCCGCCAATCATTTCGCCGCACTGCTCCCGGCGATCAGTCTCCACCACCATCTCAGCGCGGCCACCCTCGATGTGATGTTCGGAATCTACGCGGTGGGTCTGTTGCCCGGCCTGCTGTTGGGCGGCCGGGCATCGGACCGGCTTGGGCGGGCGTCGGTCGCAGTGGCGGGGTCTACGACGGTGTTGGTGGGAACGATCGCGATGCTGGTGTCGCAGCATGCCGAAGTATTGCTGGTGGGGCGGTTGATCGTCGGTATCGGCGTGGGCCTTGCCGTCAGCTCGTGTACGGCGTGGGCATCGGATCTGCGGGGGCCCGCCGGTGCGGCCATGGCCGGTGCAATATTGATCGTCGGCTTCGCCGTCGGCCCGTTTGCCTCGGGTGTGGTCGCCTCGGCCGGGCGATTCGGCATCCGATTGTCGTTCGCCGTTGCCGCCGGTCTTGTCGCGGTGGCCTTAGCCGCCCTGGTCGCGTCGCACCGTGCCACGGAT
>JAVROZ010000511.1:0-5335 GCA_032162485.1 Mycobacterium sp. | reverse complement strand
CATCGAGCTCATCGAAGGCGGCGCGCAGGCGCCGACGGAAACCGTGGTCGCCGAGGGCCTAGAGGCGGCTAAGCCGTTCATCGCCGCGCTGTGTACCGCGCAGCAGGAGCTGGCCGACGCGGCAGCGAAGCCGACCGGCGACTACCCGGTCTTCCTCGCCTACCAGGAAGACGTGTACTACTCGGTGGCCTCTATCGCCACCGACGAGCTGGCCGCCGCGCTGACCATCGGCGGCAAGGCCGAGCGCGATGCGCGTACCGACGAGCTCAAGTCCGAGGTACTCGAGCGCCTCGCCGGCACCTACGAAGGCCGCGAAAAAGAGGTCAGTGCCGCGTTCCGCGCGCTGACCAAGAAGCTGGTTCGCCAACGCATCCTCACCGACCACTTCCGCATCGACGGTCGCGGGATCACCGACATCCGCGCGCTGTCGGCCGAGGTCGCCATTGTTCCGCGGGCGCACGGCAGCGCGCTATTCGAGCGCGGTGAGACCCAGATCATGGGTGTCACCACCCTGGACATGGTCAAGATGGCCCAGCAGATCGACTCGCTGGGACCCGAGACGTCCAAGCGGTACATGCACCACTACAACTTCCCGCCGTTCTCCACCGGCGAGACCGGCCGCGTGGGTTCGCCCAAGCGCCGCGAGATCGGGCACGGCGCGCTGGCCGAGCGGGCTCTGATGCCGGTGCTGCCCAGCGTGGCGGAATTCCCTTACGCCATCCGCCAGGTGTCCGAAGCCCTGAGCTCCAACGGTTCGACGTCGATGGGCTCGGTGTGCGCCTCCACGCTCTCGCTGCTCAACGCCGGTGTGCCGCTGAAGGCGCCGGTGGCCGGCATCGCGATGGGCCTGGTGTCCGACGACGTCCAGGTTGACGGCGGCGGAACGGAACGTCGTTTTGTCACCCTGACCGACATCCTGGGCGCCGAGGACGCGTTCGGCGACATGGACTTCAAGTGCGCCGGAACCAAAGACATCGTTACCGCCCTGCAGCTGGACACCAAACTGGACGGGATCCCGTCTCAGGTGCTCGCGGGTGCCCTGGCGCAGGCCAAAGATGCGCGTTTGACGATTCTCGAGGTGATGGCCGAGGCCATCGACGCGCCCGACGAGATGAGCCCGTACGCGCCCCGGGTCACCACCATCAAGGTGCCGGTGGACAAGATTGGCGAGGTCATCGGGCCTAAGGGCAAGATGATCAACTCGATCACCGAGCAGACCGGCGCGCAGATCTCCATCGAGGACGACGGCACCGTGTTCGTCGGCGCCACCGATGGGCCGTCGGCACAGGCCGCGATCGACATGATCAACGCCATCGCCAACCCGCAGCTGCCGACGGTAGGCGAGCGGTTCCTCGGAACCGTCGTCAAGACAACCGATTTCGGTGCGTTCGTGTCGCTGCTGCCCGGCCGCGACGGCCTGGTCCACATCTCCAAGCTCGGCAGGGGCAAGCGGATCGCGAAGGTCGAGGACGTGGTCAACATCGGCGACAAGCTGCGGGTGGAGATCGCGGACATCGACAAGCGAGGCAAGATCTCGCTGGTCCTGACCGAAGATGACGCCTCGAGCGCGGCCCCCGCCGATTCCGGAGCAGCGCCAGCCGATGCCGCGACGGTCAGCAGCTGATTCTGCCGCCGCCCTGCGCCAGGGGAAGCAGGGTGTCGAGATGAAGGCCGAACGGGCCGCGGGAGTGCGCCGCAGTTCGTTGCCGGGCGGACTGCGGGTGGTCACTGAGTACCTACCCGCGGTCCGCTCCGCATCGATCGGTGTCTGGGTCGGAGTGGGGTCTCGCGATGAGGGCGCCACGGTAGCCGGGGCCGCGCACTTCCTCGAGCGTCTGTTGTTCAAGTCGACCCCGACCCGCACCGCCGTGGACATCGCCCAGTCGATGGATGCCGTCGGTGGCGAGCTCAATGCGTTCACCTCCAAGGAGCACACCTGCTACTACGCGCATGTGCTGGACAGCGACCTGGCGCTCGCGGTTGACCTGGTCGCCGATGTGGTTCTGAACGGCCGGTGCGCCGCCGACGACGTCGAACTGGAACGTCAGGTTGTCCTCGAGGAGATCGCGATGCGCGACGACGACCCCGAGGACGCGCTGGCCGACATGTTCATGACGGCGCTGTTCGGCGACCACCCGGTGGGCCGCCCGGTGATCGGCAGCGCGGAATCGGTGTCAGCGATGACGCGGGCCCAGTTGCACTCATTTCATCAGCGCCGCTACACCCCGGAGCGGATGGTCGTGGCGGTGGCCGGCAACGTCGACCACGACGAGGTTGTTGCGTTGGTGCGCGAACACTTCGCGTCGCGGTTGATTCGCGGTCGGCGCCCCGTCACACCCCGAAAGGGAGCGGGCCGGATCAACGGCAACCCCGGCCTGATCATGGGCAAGCGCGACGCCGAGCAGACCCATGTGTCGCTGGGCGTACGCACCCCGGGCCGCAATTGGGAACATCGCTGGGCGTTGTCCGTGTTGCACACCGCCCTGGGTGGCGGGCTCAGCTCGCGGTTGTTCCAAGAGGTCCGCGAGTCCCGAGGGCTGGCCTATTCGGTCTACTCCGCGCTGGACATCTTCGCCGACAGCGGTTCGTTGTCGGTGTATGCCGCCTGCCTGCCCGATCGTTTCGCCGACGTCATGAAGGTGACCACCGCGGTGCTGGAATCGGTGGCGCGTGACGGAATCAATGAGAACGAATGCCGCATTGCCAAGGGTTCGTTGCGGGGCGGGCTGGTGTTGGGCCTGGAGGACTCCGGGTCACGGATGAGCCGCATCGGCCGAAGCGAACTCAACTACGGCGCCCACCGCACCATCGAGCACACATTGCGCCAAATCGAACAGGTCACCCTCGATCAGGTCAACGCGGTGGCCCGCCGGCTGCTGAGCAAACCCTACGGAGCCGCCGTCCTTGGTCCGTATAACGCGAAACGATCACTGCCACAACAACTTCGAGCGATGGTAAATTAGCCCAATGGTTTTGGGGTTTTGGGACATCGCTGCGCCCATTGTGGGTGCCCCGATGGCCGGTGGTCCGGGTACTCCGGCTCTTGCCGCGGCGGTGTCGAACGCGGGCGGGCTCGGCGTCGTCGCCGGTGGCTACCTGAGCGCAGAAAAGTTCGCCGAGGACATCATGGCGGCTCGCGCTGCAACGACCGGTCCGATCGGGGCCAATCTGTTCGTGCCTCAACCGAGCGTCGCTGACTGGGTCCAGCTGGAGTACTACGCGGAGGACCTCGAAGAAGTGGCCGAGCACTACCGCGTCGAGGTGGGCCACCCCGTCCACGGCGACGACGACGACTGGGAACGCAAGCTCGAGGTGTTGGCCGACGTGCGTCCGGAGATGGTGTCCTTCACCTTCGGGTCACCGCCGCCGGACGTCATGCGCCGGCTGAGTGCGTTGGGACTGCTGGTGTCGGTCACCGTGACATCGACCTATGAGGCCGGGGTGGCCGTCGCGGCCGGCGCGGACAACCTGGTGGTCCAAGGGCCGGCGGCCGGAGGGCACCGCGGAACGTTCGCGCCAGACATGGAGCCCGGTGCCGAGTCGCTGCATCAACTGCTCGATCGAATCGGCAGTACTTACGATGTGCCGCTCATCGCCGCGGGTGGGCTGGGCACCGTCGACGCCATCGCTGCCGTGTTGCGCAGGGGAGCGGTGGCGGCCCAGGTCGGTACCGCGCTGTTGCTCGCCGACGAAGCCGGCACTCACCCCGCATACCGGGTGGCCCTGAAGAACCCGCAGTTCGACTCGACCGTCGTCACTCGCGCTTTCTCCGGCCGCTACGCCCGCGGTCTGGCGAACAACTTCACCCGTCTGCTCGATCACATCGCGCCGTTGGGCTATCCCGAGGTCAACCAGATGACCAAGCCGATACGGGCGGCAGCGATCCAGGAGGAGGATCCGCACGGCACCAACCTGTGGGCGGGCGAGGCGTTCAAGGAAGCCAACGCCGGTCCGGCAGCCGACATCGTGACGGGTCTAGCGCCCTACATTCGGTAGGCGCCGGTCAGGCCAGCACGCCGGCCGGTTCGGTGAACGGCAACTCCAGGTCGTGGGCCACCTGCTGCGACACCAGCGCTCCGTCGTGTGTCGAAAGACCTTTGGCCAGTGCGGGATCCGAGCGGCAGGCGGCTCGCCAACCCTGGTCGGCCAGTCTGAGCACGTACGGCATGGTTGCGTTGGTCAACGCGAAGGTCGACGTCTTAGGTACCGCGCTGGGCATGTTCGCCACGCAGTAGAACAGCGTGTCATGCACCGCGAATGTCGGCTCATCGTGCGTGGTCGGCCGGGAATCCTCGAAGCAGCCACCCTGGTCGATCGCGATGTCAACCACGACTGCGCCGCTTTTCATATGTGCGACAAGCGAGTTGGGGAACAACTTAGGCGCCCTCGCGCCGGGTACCAAAACGGCTCCGATCACCAGGTCGGCGCGCTTGACGGCATCTTCGAGCTCGTATGCCGACGAGTAACGGGTACCGATGGTGCCGTGGAACTCGGCGTCGAGTTGCCGGAGCCGGTTGATGTTGACATCGAAAATCGTGACCGAGGAACCCATGCCGCTGGCGATCCGGGCCGCGTTGTAACCCGCACTGCCGCCGCCGATTACGACCACCTCAGCGGGCTCGACGCCTGGTACCCCGCCCATCAGTACGCCGCGCCCGCCGTGCGTTCGCATCAGGTGATAAGCCCCAACCTGCGCGGAGAGTCGTCCCGCTACTTCACTCATCGGCGCCAACAACGGCAACGCGCCATCGGCGGTCTGCACCGTCTCGTAGGCGATCGACGTAGTGCCCGCAGTCAGCAGTGCGTCGGTGCACGGTCGCGAAGCGGCCAGATGCAGATAGGTGAACAGTGTCTGGCCGCCGCGCAGGCTGTCGTATTCGGCCGCTATCGGTTCCTTCACCTTGAGCAACAGGTCGGCTTCCGACCACACCTGCTCGGCGGTGGTGAGCAACTGGGCACCGGCCGCTTTGAAATCCGCGTCCGTGATCGCCGAGCCATCGCCGGCGCCGGCCTGAATCAGCACCTCGTGGCCACGCTGGGTCAACGCGGCGACGCCGGCGGGTGTCAGGGCAACCCGAAATTCGTTGTTTTTGGTCTCGGTCGGAACGCCGATGCGCATGATCGCCTCCTGCCGAAATTTGAATGAGCTCGTCCCCACAAGTGTGAAGAAAGTTCGGAATGCACGCAAATCTGATGCTGATAATTCTGTAAAGTGGGCACATGCCTGATACTTCGACGGAATCCTTTGGCATAGTGGCCGACTCATCGAAGGATGTTCGGGCCGCGGACCTAGACGAGATCGACCGCAGAATACTGAGTCTGCTGCACGGCGATG
>JAVROZ010000510.1:0-4434 GCA_032162485.1 Mycobacterium sp. | reverse complement strand
CCACCTATGGCGGGACCGGTAGAAGGCATCAAAGTCGTCGAACTCGGGGTGTGGGTGGCGGGGCCGGCAACGGGCGGCATCCTGGCTGACTGGGGTGCCGACGTGATCAAGATCGAGCCGCCGACCGGTGATCCCGGGCGGCTGTTCGGCCGGATGCTGGGTTGCGACCTCGGCGTCAACCCGCCGTTTGAAATGGACAACCGCTCCAAGCGCAGCGTCGTGCTGGACCTCACCACGGCGGCCGGCCGCGAGACTGCATCCGAATTGCTCGCCGACGCAGATGTTTTCGTCACCAATGTGCGTCCGGGGGCGTTGCACCGGCTGGGTCTGGACTACGAGTCGGTGTCGGCAGGTAACCCTCGGCTGGTCTACGGTCTGATCACCGGTTACGGCGACACCGGTCCCGACGCCGACCGGGCTGCATACGACGTGGCGGCGTTCTGGTCGCGCGGCGGCATCGCACACTTGCTTACCCGCCCAGGCGAAACGCCGCCATTCCAGCGCGGCGGCATGGGCGACCACTCCGCGGGCATGACCCTGGCCGCGGCCGTGTGCGCAGCGCTAGTGGCCCGCGAACGCACCGGCGAGGGCCAACTGGTAACCACGTCGCTGTACCGCCAGGGCGCCTACACCGTGAGCTTCGACCTCAACACCTACCTACTCACCGGCCAGCCGATCGCGATCGGGCAACGCGCCACGATGGGTAATCCGTGCATGAACAACTACGCCGCCGGCGACGGTCGCCGATTCTGGATCGTCGGCCTGGAGATCGATCGACACTGGCCGGCCCTGTGTCGGGTCGTCGGCCGCACCGAATGGTTGACTGATCCCCGCTACGCCGACGCCCGCGCCCGCGCCGGCAACGCGGTAGAACTGATCGCCACGTTGGACGAGATCTTCGCCACCAAGCCGCTCGCGGAATGGGCAGACCTCTTCGCCGGCGAACCCGATTTCTTCTGGTCGCCGATCAACACCCTCGAGGATGTCGTGGCCGATGAGCAGTTCCACGCCGCAGGCGGGATCGTAGACGTCCCGGACGGGGATTCGGCCACACCGATGGTGGCCACTCCCGCGGATTTCCACGGCACGCCCTGGTCGCCGCGCTCTGTGGCACCGGAACTGGGTCAGCATACCGACGAGGTGCTCGCCGAACTCGCCGCCCGTCGTCCCTGAGGAGCCACGGCGACACCTTTACAAATTTGTGCAAAACTGTCACGCTGTCCCATGAGCCGGACCGTCCGATCGGCGGTGGCGGCGACAGCCCATGACAAGCGCGACAGGCCACGCCAAACGCTCCAGTCTCGCGCGGCGGCGTAGCAAGAGGAACGGATCGATGGTCAGTCAAACATTCGACATCAATGGTCACCCAAGGGAAGGTGCGACTCGGGGGACTCGCGCAGACGGCCAGATGCTGCGGCATCGGCTGGACGTCCTTGCCGCCGATACCGCTGACGTCGTGCAAACGACCGGCGGCTGGCTGTTCGACCGGGTGATGGCGGGTTGGGAAGTGAATGTGCTGCTCCCGCACGGCTGCCCAGCACGGCCACTACGCGTCCTGGGTGTACAGGTCTTGCACCTGGAGTCGGAGTTGCGCGCCGCTGGCCCGATGAGCCCGAGCCTGGCCGTCAGTGTCGAGGCATTCACCGCTCACGAGTGCGTTCGCGAGCTGGTCCGCAGGGCCGTGGACAATCGGTTGACCGAAGTCGCACTATGGGGTGAGGGCTGGCCTCTGGGGGTCAACCGCGGCCTGACCAGAACCCAGTACCGGCTCAGCGCCGCAGCACGGGCATTCAAGGGGCAGGCGCTACGCGCGGCCGGAATCCCTTACCTTTCAATAGATCACACCGAAACACTGTTCACCGACTCGGCCTGGCTGGGCTAACCGGATGGCGATGAAGAAGTACTACCGCCACACGCTGCTCTACCTGCACGAGACGATCGATCTGGGTTCCGGGCGAAGCGACGGCTTCACCGAGGTGTTCGGCAACACCTATCAGCCGATGATGGAGGAACTCGGCGCTCGTCTGTTCGCTGTCTGGGAATCCACCCTCTACAACGGTCACTGGCCGCAAGTGACGCTCATCTGGGAGATCGATGCGTTCGCCGATTACGCCAAGATCGGCTCCGCGCAGAGCCCCGGCGGCAGCCACCGGGCCGCCGCCGAGGAGTGGTCAGCGTTCCTAGCCGACATCGGCGCCTCGGGGGAAGGCCGGATCATGTATCCAGGACCCAGCAATAGAAGCCTGACGCAGCTGCGCGAGGCTAATTTTGATGCCACGCTGGTGATTCAGGAGATCATGCAGACCAAGCCCGGCCGGCAGGACGACTACATCCGCGAGCTGGAGCGGCTGTACGTTCCGTGGTCGGAGAGCACCGGTAAACACTGGCTCGGGTCCTTCACCACAACTTTTCGTTTCAACGAGGTCATCCACTACTGGGCACTCGAAGGCGGCTGGGAATGCTTCGCCAACCACTACCCGTCGTGGAAGGAGAGTCCGCCCGCCGAAATCGTCACCTGGATGAGCGTTGCGCCCGCATTGCGGGACGGCTGGGAAGACTCGATTCTGCAGGCGCTACCACCCTCGCCGCTGCAATGACCGGCGGCACCACGGTCACCCTGAACCAGGGCTTTGCCTACGACCCCTTCGATGCGGCCGTGATGGCGGACCCATTGCCGTACTACCGCATCCTGCGTGACCAGTACCCCGTCTACTACATGCCGCAGTGGGATACGTACGCGTTCTCCCGTTTTGAGGACATCTGGCGGGTGCTGGAAGTCAACGACGGCACCTTCGTTGCCTCGGAGGGAACGCTGCCGCCGACATCGGTTCTGGCGAAACACAATTCCGGTCCGATCGATGACCCCCCGCTGCACCCGCTGCCGTTCCACGCGGTGTTCGACGCCGATCTGTACGGCGCGATCCGGCGCGCACACTCCCAGCCGTTGCGCCCCAAATCGGTCACCTCGCTTGAAAAGAGAATACGGGCGCTGGCCAACGAACGTCTCGATCTGCTGCTGCCACGAGGGTTGTTCGACCTCACCCAGGACTACGGCGGCATAGTCGCGGCATCGATGGTGTGCGATTTGCTAGGCATCTCAACGGATCTCGCGCCACAGGTGCTGGCTGCAGTCAATGCCGGCAGCCTGGCCGCGCCAGGCGAGGGCGTGGACACCGCTGGGGCGCGGCCCAACTACCTGGAATTCCTTGTCCCGGTGGTCGAGCGCCGCCGCGACGAAAAGACCGGGGAACTGCCGGTTGTCGACGGACTGCTCGCCTATCACCTGCCCGACGGCAGCGCGCTCAACGACGTAGAAGTCGCCACGCAGATGCTGTGCATCTTCATCGGCGGCACCGAAACCGTGCCCAAGATCGTCGCGCACGGACTCTGGGAACTCGGCCAACGACCCGAGCAGATGGCGGCGGTGCGGGCCGACCCGGCCGCCACTGTGCCGATCGCGCGAGAAGAGATGCTGCGCTACTGTGCGCCCGCACAATGGTTCGCCCGAACGGCCCGCAAGCCGTTCACCATTCACGGCGTAACCATCGAGCCCGGTCAACGCATCATCACGCTGTTGGCTTCGGCCAACCGGGATGAGCGGGAATACCCCGACCCAGACGAGTTCATCTGGGACCGGCCGATCAAGCGCTCGCTGGTGTTTGGTCGCGGCCAGCACTTCTGTATCGGTTACCACCTGGCCAGGCTGGAAGTTGCAGTCCTGGTTCAGGAATGGCTGCGTAGGGTTCCCGACTTCGCGATCCGGGGCGAGGACGCCACCCGGCTGCCTTCGAGCTTCCAGTGGGGATGGAACAACATCCCGGTGGAGGTTTGACGTGTGGTCCTACCGGATCATCGCCCCCTACCTGTTCGAGCGGACCGAGATCGCGGACAAGACATCCGAGTGCCTCGCGGATCGTCAAGTGCTGCTGAAGTTTCTGGCCGCCGGTGTCTGCGGCAGCGACCTGCCCGGGTTTCGCGGCACCAAGGGGCCGCTCCCCGGTGACGACGGGCGCAGCGCCGCCGAGAAGGACGGCTTTCCGATTCACGAAGTGGCCGGCGAAGTCATTGCCAGCCGGCATCCCGATCACCGCCCCGGTGACCTGGTCGCGGGCTGGGCATCCGGATTCGACGGAATGATGGAGCGCGTGGTCAGCAATGGCGATGGTCTGGCACCGTATGACACCGCGCTCACCCCCGCGCAGGCGGTCGGTCTGCAACCGCTGGCATGTGTGTTGTACGCCTGTGAGCAGTTGCCGGACCTGGCCGGGCGCCACGTAGCGATCATCGGACAGGGATCGATCGGTCTGTTGTTCTCCTATGTCGCCAAAGCCGCCGGAGCCCGACGCGTGACCGGCATTGATCCGGTGGACCGGCAAACCCTCGCGGAGACATTCGGAGTCGACGACGCGGTCCGCGCCACCAGTGACAGGTGGG
>JAVROZ010000509.1:0-4358 GCA_032162485.1 Mycobacterium sp. | reverse complement strand
CGACGGAACAATCCGCCGCGCCGCGGTTCGGTCTCGGTGGTCGGCCCCGCGTACTGCTCTTGCGGTGTGGTGAGCGCGTCGGTCGACACCTCCCCCTCACGAGGCGCATCCGCGGGCGCCACATAGGACTGGGATGCCGGAACGCGGTCGACCGCCGCAACGGGCTGGACGTCACGCGCGAGCACGACGGCAAGCCGCGCCAGCACAGCACCGGCCAGGAAGGCGATCAGCACGCCCAAGCCGGAGAAGTACGCAACTTCGAGCGCCGCACGCTTGCGGTCGGTGGCACCGACCGGGTCGCCGACCGAGCCCAGGCCCAATACGGGCGCGAACGTCCTGCCGACGACGAACCACGCGCCGCCCGCGGCGGCGAGCCAACCGCCGAGCATTCCGCCGGCGCGGCTCTTGGTGGCGACCAGCAACAGGCCGCCCAACGCGGTGGCCGCGCCGGGCAGCACCTCAAGCCATCCGCGCGCGGCCGTCCATGCCTGGCCAGGCGGGTAAGCAAAGTCGAAGTTCGGGCCGACAAACGGGATCAGCGCTCCCCAGACGCCCAGAATGATCAGAAGCAATCCAGTCACCGCGCCGCGCGAACGTGGGATCCGCCTACGGGCGGGGCGGTCCTCGATGTGTTTCATGGCATCTCCTCGGGTAGGTAACCGCTTGGGTACCCGGACGCTGCCGCGGCTAAGCCAACAGCCCTAGCACAAGCAGCACCACGGCAATCACCGGGAAGAGACCCTGCGTCACGGCTGCTCGCGCCTTGTCTCGCGCCGAGAGCACCAGCACGATCGCGGCAGCGGCCATGGATCCGACCCCGGCGAAGACCAGCGCGGCGCCCACGTCGCGGTGTCCGGTAAACATCGCGACGATGCCGATGCCGGACACGATGGCCAGAAACAGGTTGTAGAACCCCTGGTTGAAGGCCAGCAGTTTGGTGGTCTCGGCTTCCTCGGCCGTGGTGCCGAACGTCGCGCGGGTGCGCTTCGAGGTCCACGTCAATGACTCCATCGTGAAGATGTAGACGTGCAATAGCGCGGCAAGCGCGGCGAATACCAAAGCGGCGGTGACCATTTCAGTCCTCCCTGTCGAACAGTCCGGGTTGCGAGACCCCGACCGGTGGCGTCATGCCCAGGTGCGTCCAGGCCAGCGCCGTGGCCACCCGTCCTCGCGGCGTCCGCGCGACCATACCCGCGCGCACTAGAAAAGGCTCGCACACCTCTTCCACCGTGGCTGCCTCCTCCCCTACCGCCACCGCCAACGTCGAGACTCCGACCGGGCCGCCACCGAAGCTGCGGGTCAGCGCGGTAAGCACCGCGCGGTCCAGCCGGTCGAGGCCCAGCTCGTCGACGTCGTAAACCGCCAGCGCGGATTTGGCGACGTCGCGGGTGATGATGCCGTCGGCGCGGACCTCGGCGAAGTCACGAACCCGGCGCAGCAGTCGGTTGGCGATTCGTGGCGTGCCGCGGGACCGACGCGCGATCTCGGCGCCGGCATCGGCATCCAACTCGATGCCCAGAATTCCGGCGGATCGGGTCAGCACCCGCTCCAACTCGGCGGGCTCGTAGAAATCCATGTGCGCGGTGAAGCCGAACCGGTCGCGCAGCGGCCCCGTCAGCGCACCGGACCGGGTGGTCGCGCCGACCAGGGTGAAGGGTGCGACTTCCAGCGGAATCGACGTCGCCCCCGGTCCTTTGCCGACCACCACGTCGACCCGAAAATCCTCCATCGCCAGGTAGAGCATTTCCTCGGCGGGCCGGGCGATGCGGTGAATCTCGTCGATGAACAACACGTCGTGCTCGACCAGATTGGACAACATCGCCGCCAGGTCGCCCGCGCGTTCCAGTGCGGGCCCCGACGTCACCCGCAGTGCCGTCCCGAGCTCGGCGGCGATGATCATCGCCAGCGACGTCTTACCCAGCCCGGGCGGCCCGGACAACAAAATGTGATCCGGGGTGCCGCCACGGTTCTTGGCGCCCTCGATGACCAGCTGCAGCTGCTCGCGCACCCGAGGCTGGCCGATGAACTCCCGCAGGGATCGGGGGCGCAGGCTGCCGTCGACGTCACCCTCGCCAGAAATCAGCGTCCCAGAAACCTCGCGGGCGTCGCGATCGGAAAAGTCTTCCTCGTCGCCGGCGCGGCTCATCTGCTCTTACCCAGCAGCGACAGCGCGGACCGCAGCGCCGTCGACGTTGTCGCGTCCCGGTCGGCGGCCAGCACCTTGTCGGTGGCCTCCTCGGCCTGCTTGACGGCAAAGCCGAGGCCGACGAGTGCCTCTACCACCGGCCCCCGCACGGCGTGGCCGTTCACTGCGGGCGCCAACCCTGATGAGGCCACCGCGCCGATCTTGTCGCGTAGTTCGAGGATCATCCGTTCGGCGCCACGTTTGCCGATGCCGGGCACCCGGGTGAGCGCGGTGACGTCGCCGTCGGCCAGCGCCTGGCGCAGCGCCATCGCGTCGTGGACGGCCAGGGTCGCCATCGCCAGGCGGGGGCCGACGCCGGACACCGACAGCAGCGTGTGGAACAGGTCCCGCGTCTCGTTGTCGCAGAACCCGTACAGCGTCATGGAGTCCTCGCGGACGATCATCGCGATGATCAGCCGGGCTTCGGTCCCCTTCCGCAGGGTGGCCAGCGCCGACGGCGTCGCGTTCACCCGATAACCGACGCCGGCCGCCTCGATCACCGCATGATCGAGCGCCACCTCGAGCACCTCACCCCGAACCGACGCGATCATCGGGCTGCCTTCACCTTGGCCAGGTACTTGTCGCGTTGCTGCGCCGCCTGCGCTTGGGCGGCGGCCATCTTGGCAATCGTCGGCGCCCGCCAGCAGTGGCAAATGGCCAGCGCAAGCGCGTCGGCCGCGTCGGCCGGTGTCGGTTTGGACTGCAGCCCCAGAATTCTGACGACCATCGCAGTGACCTGCGCCTTGTCGGCGCGACCGTTGCCGGTGACCGCGGCCTTGACCTCGGTGGGCGTGTGGAAGTGCACGTCGATGTCGCGCTTAGCCGCCGCCAGCGCGATCACCCCGCCGACCTGAGCCGTGCCCATCACCGTTTTAACATTCAGTTGGGAGAACACGCGTTCGATCGCCAGCACATCGGGATGGTGGGTATCCAGCCAGTGATCCACGGCGTCGCTGATCGCCAGCAGCCGCCGGTGCAGCGGCTCATCCGACGGCGTGCGCACCACGTCGACATCCAGCGCAGTGAGCTGCCGACCGCCCATGCTTTCCACCAGCGACAGTCCACACCGCGTCAACCCGGGATCGACGCCCATCACCCGCACCGCAGCTCCCCACTTTGTTCCGAACAGCTGTTCGATAGCGTAGCGGCCGGGACTGACAGCGGCGATAAGACACGCGGTTTGAGCCCCAGCCGAACTGCTACGTTAAATCGCACATTCGCTCACCCGTCCCGGCTGCTAATTAGGATCTTGTGCCGCTTCATCAGCTCGCTGTGGCTCCTGCCGACGTATCGGGGTCGCGGCTCGCGCTGGCCCTCAATGCGCCCGCGCCGCAGCCCCTGGCCGCTCACCGGCTAGAGCACCCCCTCGGTGGCGCGTTGCTGCTCGAAGTCCTTGGCGCATCACATCACGTCACGGTCGAGCACCCGAGCCAACGGTTCTCCGAGCAGGTCTCCTGCACGGTCGGTGGCGACGGCGGAGTTCTGCCCAGGCACACCGATGCCCCCGGCTATCACCTTGAGTCTCACACCACCATTCACGACGAGGCGACGTTTCGCCGGCTCGCACAGGACCTTCGCGACAGGTGCGCAACCGAGTCCGGATGGCTGGGCGGGGTGTTTCCCGGCGATGAGGCCGCGCTCACCGCGCTGGTCGCCGACCCTGACGGCACCGGTTGGCGCTGGCAGACATGGCACCTGTATCCGACGGGATCGGGCGGGACGGTGGTCCACACCGCGAGCCGGTGGCATCCCTGAAGGCAAGCGCGACCAAGGGGCCGCTCATCACCGTCGAACTGGCGACCACGGGAACGCTGGGATTCGCTTTTCATTTTGTGAACGGGGTTGAGCCGCGGCAGGGCGTAGCGTCTTGCGCGGCGGAACATTCAAGGAGCGCAGGTGGATCTGCATTTAGCGGGCAAAACCGCCGTCGTCACCGGCGCCAGCAAAGGCATCGGCCTGGCGGTCACCACGGCGCTCGTTGCTGCGGGCGCCCATGTGGTGGCCGGGTCGCGGACCCGGGGCGAAGGATTGGCAGCGCTGGAGGCGGCCGGACACGTGTCGTTCGTGTCGGTAGACCTGTCCCGGCCCAATGCCGCCGAAGAATTGGTCGCCGCCGCAGCAGTTCGTGGCGGTATCGATGTTCTGGTCAACAACGTCGGCGGTGCGACGGTCC
>JAVROZ010000508.1:0-5687 GCA_032162485.1 Mycobacterium sp. | reverse complement strand
GGTGATCCATCGCGTGGACTGCCCGGACATGGATCAACTGTTGCGCGCAAACCTAGGTTTTCGCTGAGTGTTAGGGCCTTTCCGTGGCGTCCAGTGCGCGTCGAGGGTTTCCAGTGCGCGTGCAAGGCGAGAAGAACGCCACGATCCCGCCCCGAGCGCACACTCAAAGCCGTGAGCGCGCAGCCGATTCCGCGATCGCCGCTCGGACCCGGCGCAGGATGTCAGCGGGCCGGTTTTCGGCTACGACCCGGACGATAATCCATCCCATCCGCTCTAAGATCTCGAGCCGGCGGATGTCTTTGAGATACTGACGCCGGTCCGTTTGATGGTGACCGCCGTCGTACTCGACCGCCACCAGGTATTCCGGCCAGCCCAGGTCGAGGTAAGCAACGGGAACGCGGTCCACACCCAGCACCGGTATCTGGGTCTGCGGACGCGGCAGCCCGGCGTCGATGAGCAGCAGCCGCAAATAGCTTTCCCGCGGAGACTGCGAGCCTGGGTCGACCAGCTCCAGCGCAACCTCCAGGCGCCGCACTCCGGGTGAGCCGGGGTGGCACTTCACCACCCTCAGCACATCGTCGACCTTGAATCCCGTTGCGGCCGATAGTGCGTCCAGCCGGGCCACCGCCGAGCGCACAGCCCCGCGCCGGCCGATGTCGAATGCGGTGCGTTCCGGCGTGGTGACCAAGCGACCGTTCATCGTCTGTGCTTCACCTTCGATCAGCCGATCGCGCCGGGTGAGCACTCCCCGTGGCGCCCGCGAGTTGCCATGTATCAACTCAACCGGTACGTCGTCGGGAATCCACTTGGATCCGTGTAATGCCGCAGCGGCCGCTCCAGCGATGACCGCCCTACGCTGAGACCAGAGCCAGGCTGCGACTGTGCGTTGACCGAGGGAAGGTTCAATCCTGTTGGAAAGGTAGACGTCTGGATATAACGCGCGGTACTGCGTGCGCAACTGATGTCGGTTCAGCACTCCACACGCAAGCGCCTCGCTGCCGATGAACGGTTCGCCCGAGTCCATGGCGTGCACAATCGCACGGCGATTGCCCATCGCGATTACACCTATCCACAGGCCGAGCCGCCCGGCCGTCGTCCTGGAATCGAGTGCGCGTTCATGGCAACGAGAGTGCGGTTACGGCGGGTGCTGGGCGGGTTTCTCGCCCTGAACGCGCACTGGAAGCCCTACGCGCACACTCGGCGGGCAAGGGCAAGGGCAAGGGCAAGCGCAAGCGCAAGGGCAAGGGCAAGGGCAAAAGCACGGGCAAGGGAAACGCCGAAAGGTCAGAAAGTGCTGGTGGGCCGCACCTGGTTGGCCATGTCGACCAGGGTGTAGCGGTGCCGCTGGGTAGGCGCGACCCGCGCCAGGTTGCGCAGCGACGCCTCGACGCCAAGTCGCAGCCCGTGGTCGGTGAACGGAAAACCCAGAATATGGTTGGTGCTGGCTTGATTATTAGCCCGGTTGTCCTGCAGCCAGTCCATCGCGCCGCCGAGCACCAGGGCGCGGATCTGCAGTACCCGCGGTTCGGTGGGCGGTAATGCCTCCACCCGGCGCGCGGCGTCGCGGATCTGCTCCTCGGTGATTTCGCTCTGCGTCCGGCCGGACAGCAGGGTGACCGCACTGGTCAGTCGCGCGGTGGTGAAATGCCTTGAGGTGGGGGGTACTTCGTCCAGTGTCCGCACCGCTCCGCTCCGATCACCGTTAGCCGAAAGGGATCTGGCCAGTCCGAAAGCCGCAGAGATCACGCCGTCATTGGTGCCCCACACGGTCTGGTAGTACTTCTGCTCGTCGGGCTTACCGGCCAATTCGGCGGTGGCGGCCAGCGCTAGTTTGGGCGCCAGTTCGCCGGGAAAAGTGTCCAGCACCTCGGTGAAATGTTCGATGGCCGCGTCGTAATCGCTGGTGAGCAACTCGGCAACCGCGCGGTACCAAACCAATCGCCACTGCCACCCGACGCGCTCGGCGAGGTCGTCGAGCTTGCGGGTGGCCTTACTGACGTCACCCAGGTCCAGCAGCGCCCGGACCTCCATCAGCGGTAGCTCGACTGACTCCGACAGATCCAGTCCCTCGGCGTCCAACGACCCGTGCCGGGCCGCCCGCAACGAGTCCAGGGTCTGCACCGGCTGGGAGAGCACCGTCGCCTGCAGCACCGGAGCGGCTACGTCGGCCGGATCCACCAGAGGCACCGACAGGGCGGTCACGATCTCCTTGGCCGTCAGCTTCTCCGAATGCACCTGGCCGTCCAGGTACACGTCGGTGTGCGCGACCAACAGATCGACTCCGAAGGTCGAGCGGCTTGGGCTGAAGACGGTCGACAGCCCGGGTTTGGACACGCCGGTGTCCTGGGCGACCACCTCCCGCAAGACGCCCATCAACTGCGCGGACATCTCCTCGGCGCTGGCGAACCGGCGCCGGGGGTCGGGGTCGATCGCGCGGCGCAGCAACCGGCCGAACGAGTCGTACTCGGCCAACACCGGGTCGTCCTCGGGCAGCCCGTCGACGTAGCGGCCGTTGCGGGTGCGCAGGTTCAAGGTGAGCGCCGCCAATGTGCGTCCCACGGTGTAGATATCGGTGGCAATGGTCGGGCCGGTGCGCACGATTTCGGGGGCCTGATAGCCCGGGGTGCCGTAGAGGTAGCCGAACGAGTTGATCCGCGACACCGCGCCCAGGTCGATCAGCTTGAGCTGCTCCTCGGTGAGCATGATGTTCTCCGGCTTCAGGTCGTTGTAGACCAGGCCGATGGAATGCAGATAGCTCAGCGCGGGCAGGATCTCCAGGAGGTAGGCGATCGCCTCGGCGACCGGCAGCTTCTCGCCCTTGCCCCGCTTGAGCGACTGCCCGCCGATGTACTCCATGACGATGTAGCCGACCGGATCGCCGTGCTTGTCGTTGTGCTCGACGAAGTTGAAGATCTGCACGATCGAGGGGTGCACGACCTCGGCCAGGAACTGCCGTTCGGCCATAGCGATCGCCTGCGCCTCGGCGTCGCCGGAATGCACCAGGCCCTTGAGCACCACGGGGCGGTCGTTGACGTTGTGGTCCACGGCGAGATAGACCCAGCCCAGTCCGCCGTGCGCGATGCAGCCCTTGACCTCGTACTGACCGGCGATGATGTCACGCGGGCTCAACTGCGGCACGAACGAATACGGACTCCCGCAGTACGGGCACCAGCCTTCCGACGCTCCCTTGCCCTCCGGGCCGGACCGGCCGACCGGGCGTCCGCAGTTCCAGCAGAACCGCTTGGATTCCGGGACGACCGGATTGGTCATCAGGGCGCGCAGCGGATCGATGTCGGGTATCCGCGGAATCGCTACCAGCCCGCCGCCGAGCTGCCTGACGGCCGGAAGCGCTCGCGTCGCTCCCGCCATCCGGTCCTGGGGCTGGGTGTCCAAGTTGCCCAGCGTGATGTGGAAGTCGTCGTCATCGTCGTCGAAATCAGGCCGGAACAGCGCCTGGGTGGCCTGCGGCCGGTTTCCCGTTATCGCGGTGGCACCCGTCTGCGCTTCTTCCGGTTGGGGAGCCGTCTGGGTGCCGGGCGCGTCTTCTTGCTCGACCCGGTCGAGTTCGCCGGCCCGAACGTCTTCCTGCTCTTCTTGCTGGTCCGCTTTGGAAGGCTTGCCCATCAGTCCACGTACCTAGGCTGGGGTGGCACTGGCGCGGGACCGAGGACCGTCAACCACTTGCGGTACAGCGTGTTCCAGGTGCCGTCGGTGCGGATGCGTTCAAGTGTGCCGTTGACGAACCGGACAAGCCCGGTGTTGTCGAGGTTGATCCCGACGCCGTAGGGCTGAGTGGCCATGTTCGGACCGACGATGTGCAGGTAAGGATCTTCCTCCACCAGCCCGGCGAGGATCGAGTCGTCGGTGCTCACGGCGTCGATCTGGCGCTGCTGCATTGCCACCAGGCAGTCGGCCCAGTTGACCACCGACACGATGGCTGCCGGCGGCGCGATCTCACGGATGCGCCGCAGCGAGGTGGTGCCCCGGGCTACGCAGACCCGCTTGCCGGACAGGTCCGACGCGTTCTTGATCATCGAGTCGCGCGGCGCGAGGATGCGCTGGTTGGCGTCGAGGTAGACGGTGGAGAAGTTCACCAGCTTGCGTCGCTCGCAGGTGATGGTCATGGTTTTGACGACGACGTCGACCTGCGATCTCTGCAGCGCCGTGATGCGTTCGTCGGCCGACAGGATCCGGTACTCGACGTGGTTCGGCGCGCCGAAGATGTCGCGCGCCACCTCGCCGGCGATGTCCACGTCGAAGCCGGTGATTTCTCCGGTGATCGGGTCGCGGAAGCTGAACAGATTGCTGCCGATGTCGAGCCCGACGATCAACCGGCCCCGGGTTCGGATGTTGTCCACCGCCGCGTCCGCCGCGGCCTTGGTGGGAAAGGGACGCAGGCTGGCGGTGGGGTTGCAGTCCTCGCTGGAGTTGTCCGCAGCCACCGGAGGCTCCATCGGCTTCTCTTCCATGCCGACCGGAGTCGGCAACGGCAGAGTCGGCGCCACCTCGATTTTCAGCGGTTCCGAGTGGCCACAACCGGCCAACAGGATCGCCACGGCAACCAGCCCGGCCGCTCGCCGGAATCGGGGCAGGCGCCTCATCACCGATACTCCTTCAGCCGGGGCCACAGGCCGAGGGCGACCGCGACGGCGGCACCGAGGCTGAGTACAACGGCACCGACTTGCGCCCCCGCCAGACCGCGTTTCGCGTTGAGGACGTCGTTGCGCAGATGGTTTCGGCTTTGTGCGATGGCCTTGGTGAGCGCCTCGTCCAGCTTGTCGAAAGCGGGAGTGGAGTCGTCGGTTTTGTTGCCGATCGCGATCTGGGTGGCGGCGCGATAGTTGCCGATCGAGATGTAGGCGTTGATCCGGTCGTTGGCCTGCTGCCAACGCACCAGTAGCTGGCCGGCGCCCAGCAGATCGGGCTTGTCCACGGCGTCCTGGCGGGCCATGTACCCGTCGAGTTGGCGGTGCATGGCCTCGATGCGCTGATAAAAGGACTGCTTGCGAACCTCTTCGTCGCCACGGCGGATCAGCGACAGCGTCTCGTCCGCGCGCGCCTGCTGAGCGGTGATCGCCAGATTGGTGACGGTCTTGAGCGACTCGGCGGCAGTGTCTTTGGCACTACGGCTGGCCGTCGTTGAGATTGTCAGCGCTGTCCCGACCCACACCACCATGATGAGGATACCGAGCGCGCCGACCACCAGGCCGGGGTTGATCCGACGCCTGGTGTGCCGGGCCAGCCAGCGGTGAGCGAAGGCACCGAACACGACGGTGGTGGTGATGGCGAGGATCACCGGGGCCGGGATCTGGGTAGACGCGGTGGTCTCGCTGTCCACCCGCGCCGAGGTCACCTGATAGAGGCGTTGGGCATCGGGCAGGATCCTGTTCTGCATCAGCCCGGAAGCCTCCGACAGATACGACGAACCCACCGGATTGCCCGCCCGATTGTTGGTCCGGGCAATCTCGACCAATCCGGTGTAGACGGCCAGTTCGGCGTTGATGCGGCCGAGCAATTCCACCATCGTCTCGTCGGTCAGCCCACTGGATGCCCGGGTCACCGACACCGAAGCGTCGGTGATGGCCTGCTCGTAGCGCAGCCGGACGGCACGCGGTTCGGTCTGAGCGATGAACGCGGTCGCCGCCGCCGCGTCGGCCACCGACAGCGTGGTGTAAAGCTGCCCGGCG
>JAVROZ010000507.1:0-6987 GCA_032162485.1 Mycobacterium sp. | reverse complement strand
TGGAAAACCTTGGCCCCTCGTCCCATTCGACGATCGCGGGCAGTTGCGGAACCGCGTCGGCGAAGTGCGGGCTGACGGGGCGGTGGGCCACGGTGTAGGAGTACAGCGTGCCCGTGCCGGAGATTTCGCGCCATTCCAGGTCGTCGGCCAGTGTTCGCGGCGCTCGCACCCGCGGGTAGAACACATAGGTCTGCGACGACGGCGAGTACTGGACGACGATCCGGTGTTGGGCCAACGCATCCCAGAACGGCGCTGTGGTAGGTGTTTTGACGGGCATCGGACGGTCGAAGCTGATAGCCATGGAAATCTTCTTTCGATCTCAGTCGCCTTGGAGGACGAGCGCCGTCTGCTCGGACAGGATTCCGCCATTGCCCGACACGAATGCGCGATGGCAGTCGGCGACCTGTGCGGCACCCGCACGGCCCATGATCTGTCGGGTGGCGTCACAGACGTGATGCATGCCACCGGCCAATCCCGCTTGGCCGAAGCCGAGTTGGCCGCCGGCGGTGTTCAGCGGAAAGTCGCCGCGGAATGTCAGGTCGTGGTCGGCAATGAACTTCAAGCCCTCACCCTTTTCGCAGAAGCCCGCATCCTCGAGCGACAGCATGACGGTGATCGTGTAGCAGTCATAGATCGACACCATGTCCATTTGGTCGCGGCTCAGGTCGGTCATGCCGAATGCGGTGTCGGCCGCGGCCGCAATCGGCGTGTTCAATAGATCCTCGGCGTAGGTCGGGGTCTTGAACGGCACATGTTCACCAAACCCCTTGATCCACACCGGGCGGTTCCGGGCTCGCCGGGCGAGGTCGGCATTGGCGACGACGACGGCCGCGCCACCTACGCACGGCATGACGATTTCCAACATGTGCAGCGGATCGGCGATGACCGGGCTGGCCAGCACGTCCTCGATGGTGAGCGGCTTGTCTTTCCAGATCGCACCCTCGGTGTGATTGGCGTTGACCCGCTGATCGACGACGATTTTGGCCATCGCCCGCTCGTCATAGCCATAGACCGCCGCATAACGTTGAGCCACCTGACCGTACGGGCCATTCTGACCCAGATTGCCATAGGGAATCTCGAATTCCGCTTGCGGAGAGCCGTACTGGTTGCTCGACGAACCGAAGAACATGGCGTCCACCATCGGCCTGGGCTTCAACTTCGACGACGGCGTGATGTAGCGCGCCGGTAGAGCGCACAGCACCGCGTCACAGATGCCGAGTTCGATTGCCGCCGCAGCCCGCCAGACCATCGCGGCGGCACTGGCTCCACCGAGATCCACCAGTTCGGCGAATCGGGCTGGTACGCCGAGGTATTCGGCGATCGTCGAGGGTACGAAGATCTGCGATTCGGCCAGGTGTGAGGCCGCGATTCCGTTGACAACGTCACCCGGCAGTCCCGCGTCGGCGAGTGCGGCCGCGGCAAGTTCTGCCCATTGTTCGAGGACGAACGGCGCCGGCGAAGCCTTGTTGAGGCGTTCGGGTGGCAGTTCGACATATCCGACGATTGCGGCATCTCCGCGTAATCCCATGTCATGTCCTTCTTTTGGGCCTAATCACTTACGAGGCAGGCCCAGAATCATCTGGGCGATGATGTTCAGCTGAATCTCGCGGGTCCCGCCGCCGATTAGTTCGGCGGGGAGATGTAGGTATGGCTCGACGATGGCCGGATCGGAGTCGGCGATCATCGCCAGACGGCCCGTCAACTGCAGCGTGGCTTCGAATGTGCTTCTCAGTAACACATTCATCGCGACTTTGGCGATGCTGGATGCCGGCCCAGATGCCTGCCCATCGAGTAAGCGGATGGTCTCCCGCACCCCCAGCGCGCGGATGGCGTTGGTGTAGGCGTCGAGTTCGCCCAGCGCGCGCAGCGCATCCTCGCGGTCCGGTCCCGCTTTCGACGCGAGCTGACGCAGCGCGGCGGCGCGATCGAATTTGACGTAACCGCTGATCGCCGAACGCTCTTCGGCCATGGTGGCGATCGCCAGGTTCCAGCCACCGACCGCGTCTCCGAGCAGCATGTCGTCGGGTACGAAGACGTCGGTGAGGAATACCTCGTTGAAGTGCGCCTCGCCCGTCGCGGTCTTGATCGGTTGGATCTCTATCCCAGGGGACTGCATGTCGAGGATGAAATAGCCGATGCCGCGATGCTTGCTGGCCGCCGGGTCGGTGCGGGCCAGCAGCGCACCGAAGTCCGCCCGGTGTGCCACCGATGTCCAGATCTTGTGTCCGTTGATGTTCCAGCCGCCGTCGACCTTGATGGCCCGAGTGGTCAGCGCCGCGAGGTCGGAACCGGCTCCCGGTTCGCTGAACAACTGACACCACGCGATCTCACCACGCTGTGTGGGCGGTATCAGCTTCTCCTGCAGGTCTTTCGATGCGCCGCGAAGCACGGAAGGCAAAATCCACTCGGCGATGCCCAACGAGGGACGGACCAGGTCGGGTCGCTTGGCGAACTCGTCGTCGATGATGAGCTGGCGCAGCGCCCCGGCGTCCAATCCCCAGGGCGGCGGCCAGTGTGGCGCGATCAGGCCCGCGTCCGCGATCAAGGTGCGCTGCGGCCCGGTCATGAAGTACTCGTAGTCGCCCTGACGCCCCGGTTGGTCGTTGCGCAATTCCCCTGCGGCGTCCAGTGTTTGGGCAACCTGGGACCGAAATTCTGAGTCGGCATCCCCCAGATTGACCGACATGTCGCGTTGCTGGGTGCACGTGAGCTGCCCCAAACGACGGGCCCAACGGTTTGCCGGGCCGATGGAGGCCGCCAGACTGATGGCTCGCCGCCAGTACAGGTGCACATCGTGCTCCCAGGTGAACCCGATGGCGCCGAACATCGTGAGGGCATCGAGCACCAGATCCGGCACCGGCGAGATCGCGATCACTGCCGCGCCGGCGGTGGCGAGTCGGTGCTGCTCGAGCGATTCGTCTACGGCGCGCACCGCGTCCCAGGCCGCTGCGGTCGCCAGCTCACTGTTGATCAGCAGCATCGCCGCGTTGTGCTGCAGGGCCTGAAACGTACCGATCACCTTGCCGAACTGCTCTCGGATGCGAAGGTGCGCGGTGACCGCTTCGACACACCACTGGGTGATGCCCGCCGTGGTGGCGGCCAGCAGACCTACCACGACACATTCCGCGCGATCGGAGTCGATACCGGTGAGCACCTCGGACGCGGTCGTGCGATGTTCCGTCAACCGCAAGCGGCCGACGTCGGTCACGATGTCGGTGCCGTCTTCGGCTTCGACTGTGGCCGAACCGGTTTCAGGATCTATGATCAGCCACACGACGTCATCGTCCTGGGTACGGGCCGCCATGACGATTGTCCGGGCGGAACATACGCCCGCGGTGACGTCTGATGTCCCGCTCACCAACCATCCCGCACCGTCGGGACGTGCGTGGAATTCGCCGTTACCCGGCAGGACGAGTGCCGCGGGCGTGCCCGATGCGAGATCACGCAGCAACCCTTCGGCGCTTGGGGTGGGATCGGCCAGCAGCGCAACCGCGCCCACGGTAACCGTCGGAAGCAGCGGGCCGGGCAACAGCGCCTTGGCCGCAGATTCCAGCACGCAGGCGCTGTCGATCAACCTACCGCCCTGTCCACCGAGGTGCTCCGGCAGATGAACCGCATGAAATCCATTGGCGATTAGTGCATCCCACCACGCAGGCAACTCTCCGCGAGCGAGCGCCTCGAAGCTGTCCCGCGTCGTGGACACCGGGGCGTGTCGGGCGGCAAACTGCCCTACGGCATCGCTGAGTTCCTGCTGTTCGGCGGTCAGGCCGATCGTCATGAGACTGGGCCGCGCGGGTCAGGCACAACCATGACCGCGCCGTGCGCCGCGCGGCTAAGACGCCACTCCATCGAGTGCTAACCTTCCCTTCACGAGACGAACCGTCTCGTCTTGTGGCAGACTACCGGGGTGGCCGGAAACGTGTAAAGCCGGGCCCCCGAAAGCACGCTATATCCGCGCAGCACAAACGAGGACGGCCGAATGCCCACCGATCTCACGCCGCGGCGCCGAAGCGAAAAATCACGCACGGCGATCGTGACCGCCACGCGCGAGTTGCTTCTCGAGCGAGGATTCGATGGCTTGACCATCGAAGCGGTCGCCGCCCGGGCCGGCGTGGGCAAGCAGACCATCTATCGCTGGTGGCGCAGCCGTCCCGCACTCGTGGCCGACGTCATGCTCGAGGACGCCGACAAAATCCTGGCGACGATGAACCACACCGACGATCTGGCCGGCGACCTCGTCGAGTGGGTGGGCAAGCTGGCCGCAAGCCTGACCACGGCGCGCGGCGCGGCGATGCTGCGCACCTTGACCGTCGCCGGCATGGAACACGAGGACACCGCGGTCAAATTGCGCGACGGATTCAGTTCGCCACTGCACCACAGCGTGCATGCCCGGGTGGTTGCCGAGGGGATCGACGGGACCACCGCCGATTCGGCGGCCGACGCCATCGTCGGGGGCGTGGTGTATCCGATTCTGTCTGCCGGACAGGCATATTCACGTCACCGAGCCGAGCTGACCACCCGTCTCATCGTCGATGCCCTGACTCGCCGGCGTTAGCTGACTGCGATGGCGGCAAGTCCCCGATGCACCCGGTCTGGTAGCGATCCGCCATGGACAAGCCAGTCGTCCAATGCGATGCGGACGGCGGCCATTGCCAGCGCGCCGAGCAGGCGCGGCCCTGGGTCCTGGGGCTCGAGCGCAGGCATGCGCGGCGCGATGAGGTCGGCGATGGCCGACTCGTATCGCACGTAGATGTGGAGCGTCCAGGCGTCCAGGGTTTCCGAGGACCTGGTGAGCGTCGCCAGTTCACGTACTTGTTCCTCGATCTCGTTGAAACCGTTCGCGAGCTCCTGAAACGCGCCGACTACCGCATCCGTGGCGGACAGGTCCGCGGGCTGGTCAGCCAGGGCGGTGGTGATGCGCTGCAGCCAGAGAGCATTTACACCCTCGGCGACGGCGTCTTCCTTGGAGTTGAAGTAGCGAAAAAAGGTCGCCCTGCCGATGGCGGCCGCGTCGGCGATGCGGTCAACGGTTGCTCCGGCCAGGCCGAGGCTGGCCACCAGCTCCGCGGCGGCCGAGGCCACACGCTGCCGGGTGGCCGTGCGCTTTCGTTCGGCCAGCGATGCGCCAGGCGCTGCAGCTATTCGTCCAACCGATTCGCGCGAATCGGTTCCCTTCGGGTGAGACATAGTCTAATTATGAGACTATGACTCAAGATGGTGGTCAGGAACCGTCCAATCCGGTAGCACCAAAGACGACCGCCGCCTGGCAGTTCTTCCAGCAGATGCTCACCGATGTCACCAAAGTCGTGGCAGCAGACGCGGAGTCCGAACGGGAGCTGCTGGAAGGTCTGCGGGTCATCGCCCGGGTGTCGTCCCTGTGCGCACAACTGTCCGTCGAAGCCGACCCGGCTCAGCCGTCGTTCTTCGACATGTGTTCGCCCACCCGGATGATCGGTGGCCCCAACCCAGACGGCAACTACTACCTGGCGATGATCCGGGGTGATCGCAACTATCGGATCACCGGAACCCGCGGCACCAGCGCCTACTTCGGTCTGCAGATCCTTGCCGGGACCGGATTGACCCCACGACGCATGGCCGGGTACCTCAGCGACGTCGACTTGGCCTTGAACTCAGGGGAATTCACCATCGTCTTAGCGGCGCAAGAACCCGCCGATAGCGACGGTGCCCAGTGGCTGCCGATTCCCGCGGACGCCTCCGCGGTGGTCGTTCGTGAATACATCGGCGACCCTGTCGCCGAGGAACTGGCCACGCTGCGGATCGAGGCGCTCGACCCCGACCCCGTCGCGCCGCTCACCGATGAAGAACTCGCCGATCAGTTCACCGCGATGGCGTGGACCCTGATGAAGCTCACCACCCTGCACCGCACCATCAAGCCAGAGCTTCTCGACAACCCCAACACGCTGTTCACCGCCGAGGCGGCCGACCTAGGTGCGGCGGACACCACCCCGGACAACCTTTACATGATTGGCACCTTCCGCCTCCAACCCAACGAGGCTCTCGTGCTCGATATCGCGCCACCGGACACGCGCTACTGGAACGTCACCCTGGAGAGCATCTGGCACGAGTGCCTGGAACCACGCCGCCGGCACAGCTCGGTGACCAATCGCGCAGTACATCCCGACCCGGACGGCCGGGTGCGCATCGCAATCTCCGCAGCGGATCAGGGGTTCGGCCACTGGCTCGACACTGGTGGTCGACAACGCGGCTTCGTGGTGCTGCGCTGGCTGGACAATCCCAGCGCGCCGGACGTGCGGGTGTCCGTGCGGCAGTCCGTCCGGGAAAGCAAGGAACAGCCGTGACGACGCCGCAAGACCGGTTCAACCCCGGGCGGCTTATCGCCGCTGCATGCGAAGAAGCCGGCAGCGACGACTTCGGTGCGGACGGCTGGCAGCCCGGGCTCGAGCTGGTCGCCGACGGACTCATCAGTGAGGCAAGGCTTTCGCCCATCGGTGTCGAGATCGCCCATCTCGATCTGATGCGTGCGCTGAAGAACCGGCTTGATGTGATCGCCTGGCGCAGGCAGCATCCCGAGGTCGCCGCCAAGGGAATCGATGAGCCGATCGTCATCGTCGGGCAGCCCCGCACCGGAACCACCATCCTCTACGACCTGCTCGCCCAGGATCCCGACTTGCGCGCACCACTGACGTGGGAGGTCGATGCGCCCTGTCCGGTGCCGCAGCCCGAGACCTATCACGACGATCCCCGCATCGCGGCCACGCAGGCCAGCCTCGAAATGTCCGAGCAGATCATTCCCGGCTTCCTTGCGTTCCACCCGATGGGCGCACTGGTCGGACAGGAGTGTGTGCGCATCACCGCCAGCGAGTTCACCAGCATGATCTTCTCGGTGCAGTACCGCTTGCCGAGCTACTACCGCTGGCTGCTGTATGAAGCGGACCACACGGGCGCCTACGCTTTTCACCGAATCTTTCTGCAGCACTTGCAGTCTGGCGTGCCCGGCCAGTGGCT
>JAVROZ010000506.1:0-4733 GCA_032162485.1 Mycobacterium sp. | reverse complement strand
GGCAGCTTTGACACCGAGCTGTCGGAGTCGCTGGCCTTCACCGACCGCGACACGGTGACGTCGATGATCCCGGTCGGCCGCTGGGGTCGGCCCGAGGAGCTAGCACACGCGGTCAATTTTCTGCTCGACGATCTGGCCTCCTACGTGACCGGGACGGTGCTGACCGTAGATGGCGGAATGAGCATGGGCGGATGACCCCGACGCCACCACTGACGGCCGGCAGCGTTGTGGCTCCGGGCATTCCGGCGGACCTGCGCGAGGAATACCGGCGGCTCGGTTATGTCAGCGACCTCACCATCAGCGCCATGGTCACTCGGGCCGCCCGGCAGTGGGGCGCGCTGCCCGCCGTTCGCGAGGGTGCGCAGCAGTTGAGCTACCAAGAGCTGCTCGAGCAGGTGGAACGCTCGGCCGCGTGGTTGAGCGGCGCGGGCATCGGCCCCGGAGACGTGGTGTGCTGGCAGACCCCTAACTGGTGGGAGGCGCAGGTGCTGGCCCTGGCGGTGTGGCATGTCGGCGCCGTGAGCTGTCCAATCGCGCCGTTCTACCGCGAGCACGAACTGCGCCAGGTCATTGAACAGGTTCACCCGGCAGCCGTCATCGCGGCAAAGTCGTTCCGCGGTTTCGGGCACGCCGAGGCATTCGACGACTTGCTGGCCGAATACGGGTTGAGCCGTGTCCCCAAAGTCGTGCTGCGCGGGTTGCGGTCCGGGTGGACACCGTTTGTCGATGTCGTCTCCCACGGCCGTCGACGACCATATGCAGTGATATCGCCTGATGAGCCTTGCCTGCTGCTCTTCACGTCCGGAACTACGTCGAAAGCTAAAGCGGCCGTGCACTCGTCGCGCACATTGTTGGCCGAGACCCGACAGCTCGCCGACGCCTGGGGCCTGTCGTGGGAGGACGTGGCCTATATGGCGGCGCCGCTACAGCACATCACCGGGCTACTGAACGCCATGACCGTCCCGCTTATGGTCGGTGCCTGCGCGGTGCTCGCCGAGCAGTGGGATGCCGACCAGGCCGTCGTTGACATGACCCGCCATCGGGTGACCTACTCGGCCGGCGCGACGGTGTTCCTGCAGGAACTCGCCCAAGCAGCCGGTGACGCACGAGTTCGTCTGCCGCTGAAGATGTTTGCCTGCGGTGGGGCGTCCGTGCCACGTACGGTGATGGAGCGCAGCGAGGAGCAGGGCATTCCCGCGGCACGGGTCTATGGCATGACCGAGCTGCCGACGGTAACCGTGATGAATCGGACATTTCCGTTTGAACTGCGCGCGGAGACCGACGGCGCTGTGGCTCCGGGCGTCGAGGTGCGCGTCGTCGACGGCGAAACTAGGCCGCTGCCAACCGGTGCAGAAGGCGAACTGCTAGTGCGGGGACCCGAGCGCATGCTCGGATACCTGGACCCAGAAGACAATCGTCGGGCACTGGATGAGGCGGGGTGGTTCCGCACTGGTGACATCGGCGTCCTTGACGATGCGGGTTTCCTCACCATCACCGGACGACTGAAGGACGTCATCAACCGTGGCGGTGAGAAGTTCTCCGCCCGCGACATCGAAGACCTCCTCGTCGCGCATCCGGCGGTGCGACAGGCCGCCATCATCGCCGGGCCTGATGCGCGCTTAGGCGAGGTCCCGGTCGCGTTCGTGGTGCTCGACGGCGACGCGCATCCTTCGACCGGCGAACTGGCCGCACACCTGCACAACGCAGGCCTTGCTCGCCAAAAGACCCCGACCGCCTGGCATTTCGTGGATGGGCTGCCGATGACCCCATCCGGAAAGGTCAAGAAGTTCGAGCTACAAGCAACCACGGAAGCAGATCAAGGATGAACCTCAAGCAGTTTCGCGCCATCCTCGAACTTGAGTCCGACGTTGCGGGCCGCACGGTGCTTCCGGTCGCCGCGGCTGTCGGCGAGCGAATCTTCGGCGGCCAGATCATGGCCCAACTCATCGCCGCCGCCGAATCCGGTCGCACCGTCAAGTCGCTGCAGGTTGCGTTCCCGCGCAGCGGGCAGCCCCGCAACGCGTTGTACTTGGACCTGGAGAAAACCCACGACGGCCGCTCGCTGGGAATGCGCCGCGTCGTCGCGTACCAGGATCAGCCCCTTGGCGGCCGCCGCATCGTTGCCGCGGGGTCACTCCTTCTCGACCGCGCCGACGGCGAGTACGACTACCAATTCGACGCTGCCGCGACGTCAGACCCGTTGACCGCCAAGCTGATTGATTACGCCGCCGTGCCCGGCGAGTCGCGCCTGATCAGCGAAGTCGGACTCGACGACGTCAGCGTTGCGCCTGCGGAACTGGCTTTCTGGATGCGGTGCCCAGACTTCACCGACCCCGCGCTGGCCCGCCCGGTGCTGGCGTACGTGTCGGATTGGCCGGTGATCGGCACGCTGATCAAGGCGGTACCCGGACTGAGTCAGGACGACGCCCACGTTCGGCTGCAGACCGGTGTGATAAGCCATTCGATCTGGTTCCACCAACCATTTGATGTGTCGGGATGGCTGCGTGTTGAGGTGCGCGGCCAGCGGCTGGCCGGCGGCCGTGGGTTCGGAACCGGCGCGGTGTACACGCAGGCGGGATCTTTGGTGGCCTCATTCGCCCAGGAAAGCGTCATCAGAAGCTTCAAATAAGGAGAAAGCAATGGCAGCAGAACATTTCGTCCGGTACGAGACGGACGGGGCGGTTGGGGTCATTACCCTGGACCGGCCGCAGGCGGCAAACGCGCAGACACCGGGCATTCTCAAAGACCTCGACGATGCCTGGCGGCACGCGGACCAAGACCCGAATGTGCGGGTGATCGTGTTCGCCACGACCGGTAAACATTTTTCGGCCGGCCACGACATGTCGGGCAGCGACCCTTCTGCAAACGGCCGCAGCCTTCGTCCCAAACGCACCGAGGATGGAAAGCTGGTGGCTGAGGATTACTACGACTGGGAGACCCGGGGCTACCTGGAATACGCGAAGCGCTGGCGTGACATCCCGAAACCCACGATCGCGGCCGTCCAGGGTAAGTGCATCGCCGCTGGGCTGATGTTGTGCTGGCCGTGTGACCTCATAGTGGCGGCCGACAATGCTCAATTTTCTGACCCAGTCGCGCTGATGGGCATCATGGGTGTCGAATATCACGCTCACACTTGGGAACTCGGTCCCCGCAAGGCCAAGGAGATGCTATTCACTCAGGATTCGGTGAGCGCACAGGAGGCTTTGCGGACCGGAATGGTCAACCATGTGGTGCCGTTGGAAGAGCTTCGCGAGTTCACCCTGCAACTGGCGCAGCGGATCGCTCGGACCGACCCGTGGGCGTTGCGCTTGGCCAAGCGCGCGGTCAATCACACTCTCGACACGATGGGCTTCTCCAACGCGATCGAGTCGTGCTTCGATATGCACCATCTCGGCCACGCGCGTGCGCTGGCGGCCACCGCGGGCAGGACCGTGGTGATGGCAGACTTGGACCGGATGAAGGCTGCCGGTCGCGCTGATTCGTGAGCCCCACAGCCTCGGGTAGCGGCCTTGCTCCGCAGCACTGGGGAGCGAGACAAGACCTCCGATCAGGCTAAGAGTCAATAGCCGAGGGGGCCGGGTCAATGCGGGACCCCATCCCGGCCAACGGGAAGGCGAACTGGCGTGGCGCAACCCGGTCGCTAGTCAGCCTTGAGACGGCTTCGATCCGCACTCCAAGGTGGTATCAGAAACGAGACGGCGACGTTTCGGTGGCCTTCGGTTAAGTGCTAGCCACACCCGGCGGGCAGCGCGGCCGGCGGCCGATCAAAGCCCATCACGTCAAGCCAGTCCGCCGCCTGCCCCGTCAACGACCCGCGTCCTTTCGCTGGCCACCTGTCGACATGAACCTAGCGAACACAGTACAAATGGCAGCATACCGACGCCATTTGTCCTAGCGTGGCGGCTATGGACAGTTCGACGCGGCGAACCAGCGGCGTACAGCGCGGTCGCCGAAGCCAAGAGGTGGTCGAGAAGGTGCGCGCGGCCACCATGGCCGAACTGACACGTGTGGGGTTCGCTGGGCTGACCATCGAGGGAGTCGCCAAAGCCGCTAATGTGAACCGAACCACGATCTATCGGCGATGGCCGTCCAAGGGCACACTGCTGTTGGCCGTCCTCGAGCCGGGACTTGAGCGCTTCGATCGCGATCCCGACACGGGTTCGCTAGGTGGCGATCTGCTGGCCCTGATGCTCATGATCGGAGAAACCGCGGCCTTACCCGAGGGGCAGGCGGTCCACCGCGCGGTCGGGTCGACCTCGGACGAACTCAGAGACCTCGTCGATACCGTCAACGACCGCGCGCTCGGCGCATTTCGGCGTGCCTTCGACCGGGCCCGCGCCCGAGGCGAGGTGGAACCCACCGACGACATCGAAATGATCGCGCACCTGGCGTTCTTCGGCGTTGTCCTCTGGAATGAAACCCGCGAGCGCCCGCCCACCGAAGGGGAGTGCAGCCGCATACTACGAGTCGTGCTCGCACCGCTAGCCGACAAGACCGCGGTACCACCCGCACGCACAGACTAGTGAATGAGTTGCTGTTGAACAGGATTGGGAGCTGCGCCCATCGCAGCGGGTGAACGACTCGCGCCGCATTAGGCGGCGTCTTCGCTGACCGTCCAGAGCTGGTCGATGGCGGCGACGGCCTTGTTGAGGCTTTCGGCGGCAAGCGGTTTGAGATGGGCCATCTTCGGGTTGGCATCGGCCGTCGTGAGTTCGGCGGTGATGAACCGCGGC
>JAVROZ010000505.1:0-3910 GCA_032162485.1 Mycobacterium sp. | reverse complement strand
GCACTGCGGCCAGGCCTCTGGCACGCCTATGCCGATCACCGGATGGCGATGGCGGGTGCGATCGTCGGGTTGCGGGTGCCCGGGGTCGAGGTGGACGACATCGGCGCCACGACCAAAACGCTCCCGGAGTTTCCGCAGCTCTGGGCCGAGATGGTAACGCCCGGTGACGATGCGGGCCGTGGCGGCCCGAGGAGGAGGCGGCCAGTCAACAAAGGTTCCGGCGGTTGAGAACCGGTGACTACGACGAGTCCGACGTCAAGGTCCGCTCCGGTAAAGGAACGCGGCCCCGTACCAAGACCCGTCCGCAGCACGCAGACGCCCAATCCGCCATGGTGGTCAGCGTCGACCGCGGTCGCTGGGGATGTGTGCTCGGCGGGCGCCCCGAAAACCGAGTCATCGCCATGCGAGCCCGCGAGCTGGGCCGCACCCCGATCGTCGTCGGCGACGACGTCGACATCGTCGGTGACCTGTCCGGGCGAACCGACACCCTGGCCCGCATCGTGCGGCGTGGGCCGCGGCGAACGGTGTTGCGGCGCACCGCCGATGACACCGACCCCACCGAGCGAGTGGTGGTCGCCAACGCGGACCAACTGCTGATTGTGGTGGCGATGGCCGATCCCCCGCCACGCACCGGTTTGGTCGACCGGACGCTGATCGCCGCCTATGCCGGCGGCCTGGCGCCGATTCTGTGTCTGACGAAGACCGACCTCGCTCCGCCCGAACCGTTCGCCGAGCAGTTCGTCGACCTGGACCTGACGATTGTCGCCGCCGGTGTCGACGATCCGCTGCTCGCAGTGGCGGACCTACTCGACGGAAAGATCACCGTGCTCCTCGGACATTCCGGGGTTGGCAAGTCGACATTGGTCAATCGCCTTGTTCCCGATGCTGATCGGGCGGTCGGTGTGGTCACCGACATCGGCAGGGGACGCCACACGTCGACACAGTCGGTCGCCCTGCCGTTGGGGGACATGCTGCCGGGCTCCGGTTGGGTGATCGACACCCCGGGCATCCGCTCATTCGGGTTGGCACATATCAAGCCCGACGACGTGCTGCTGGCGTTCTCCGACTTGGCCGAGGTGATCGAAGACTGCCCGCGGGGCTGCGGGCACATGGGCCCACCCGCCGACCCCGGGTGCGCGCTGGACACCCTCACCGGGGCCGCCGCCAGTCGCGTCGCCGCCGCCCGGCGGCTGCTGGCCACCCTCAGAGAGGCTTGACCAGCCGCATCCCGAGCTCGTCGGGCGGCACGAGATGCCCTTTGGCGCAGCGTATTTCGACTTCAGCGTCAGACCCACAGCCCACATGGGTCAGCCGCAGCCGATCGCGGCCGGGCAAGTGGCGCCGCCCCCACTGAAACATCGACCAAACCACCGGCATGAACTCGATGCCGGCCTCGGTGAGCACATATTCGTCGCGGCTACGCTGCCCCGGCTCCCGGTAGGGTCGGCGGGCCAACAGTCCGAGGTCGACCAATTCGGCCAGTCGCGCCGAGGTTGCGGCCTTGGTGATACCGACGCGGCGGGCGAAGTCGTCGAACCGGGTGGTGCCGTAGTACGCCTCACGCATGATGAGCATCGCGGACTTGGTGCCGACGACGGCCATCGTCTTCTCGATCGCGCACTCCCCGATCGCCGACCAAGCATCGCGGTCAGCGAGCGGGCCCTGCAGCAGTGTCATGCAGATCACTCTCCGATCTAGGTTGCTTTCACTATACCTAGGTGTTATAGCTGAGTATAGTCGCGTATATCCAGCTCAAGGAGGAGCCATGAACCGAGACGCCGTGATCGTCGGCGCTGTCCGCACCCCTGTCGGCAAAGGCAAGGCCAACGGCGGTCTGCACGACGTGCTGCCCGCTGATCTGCTGGCCCACAGCCTGCGGGAAGTGGTGGCCCGCACCGGTGTGGATCCGGCGCTCATCGACGACGTCATCGCCGGCGCCGTCACCCAGGTCGGCGACCAGGCGGTCAACATCGCCCGTAATGCATTGCTGGGCGCCGGATTCCCCGAGTCGGTGCCCGGAACCACAGTCGACCGGCAGTGTGGCAGCAGCCAGCAGGCCATCAGCTTCGCAGCGCAAGGCGTCATCGCCGGCGCCTACGACGTGGTGATCGCCGGCGGCGTGGAGTCGATGAGCCGGGTCCCGATGGGCACCTCGGTGCTGCCGGGTAGCAACCCGTTCGGCGAGGACATGGCCCGGCGCTATCCGGACGGCCTGGTGCCGCAGGGCATCAGCGCCGAACTCATCGCCGCAAAGTGGGGCTTCTCCCGCGCGCAGCTCGACGAGTTCTCCGCATCGAGCCACGAGAAGGCCGCCCGCGCTACCAAGGAGGGCTTGTTCGACAACGAGCTCATCGGAATCGCCGGGTTGTCCACCGACGAGATCATCCGGCCGGGTACCACGGTCGAAACGCTGGCCGGCCTCAAGCCGGCGTTCTACAGCGAGGCCATGGCCGCGCGGTTTCCGCAGATCAACTGGGAGATCACGCCGGGTAACTCCTCACCGCTGTCCGACGGCAGCGCTGCGGTGATGATCACCAGCAGCGAGGTCGCCAAGAAACTGGGCCTGCGCCCGTTGGCTCGTATCCATACCGCGACCGCAGTGGGTTCGGACCCGCTTTACATGCTGACCGGCGTCATCCCCGCCACCGAGAAGGTGCTGGCGCGAGCCGGCTTGACGCTGGCCGACATCGACCTGTTCGAGGTCAACGAGGCGTTCGCGCCGGTAGTCCTGGCCTGGGCGCACGACCTCGGTGCGGATTTGGACAAGACCAATGTGCACGGGGGTGCCATCGCGATCGGACACCCGCTGGGCGCCAGCGGCGCCCGCATCATGACCACGCTGGTCAACGCGCTCGAGCAGCGCGGGGGCAGGTATGGGTTGCAAACGATGTGCGAGGGCGGCGGCATGGCCAACGCCACCATCATCGAGCGGCTCGGCTAGAACGGGGCGGGGCATGACCGTAATCCGTGCTGCCGCAGTGCAAATGAGCCCGGTGTTATACAGCCGGGAGGGCACGATCGAACGGGTGATCGCCAAAATCGTGGAGTTGGCATTACGCGATGTCCAGTTCGCTACCTTTCCCGAGACCGTGATCCCCTACTACCCGTACTTCTCGTTCGTCACGCGGCCGTTCGAAATGCGTTCGGAACACCTGAAATTGATGGACCAGGCGGTCACAATCCCGTCACCGGAGATCGACGCGATCGGTGCGGCCGCCCGGGGCGCCAACATGGTGGTGTCCATCGGGGTCACCGAACGCGACGGCGGTTCGCTGTATAACACGCAGTTGTTGTTCGACGCCGACGGCACCCTGATCCAGCGCAGGCGCAAGATCTCGCCGACGTACCACGAACGGATGGTCTGGGGTCAGGGTGACGGCAGCGGACTGCGGGCGGTGGACAGTGCGGTCGGACGGATCGGGCAGTTGGCGTGCTACGAGCACTTCAACCCGCTCGCGCGCTACGCCTTGATCGACGACGGCGAGCAGATCCATTCGGCGATGTTTCCCGGCTCTTTCGGCGGGGACCTGTTCGCCCAGCAGACCGAGATCAGTGTGCGTAATCACGCGTTGGAATCAAGCGCCTTCGTGGTCAACGCCACGGGGTGGCTGGACGCCGATCAGCAGGCACAGATCATGGCCGACACCGGTGGCCCGATAGCACCCATTTCGGGCGGAAATTTCACCGCGATCATCTCGCCGCAGGGCGAGTACCTCGGTGAGCCGCTGCGCTCCGGAGAAGGGGCGGTCATCGCTGATCTCGACCTCTCGTTGATCAACACCCGAAAAGTGCTGATGGATGCCGCCGGGCACTACAGCCGGCCCGAATTACTCAGTCTGCATGTGGATCGCACCCCACGTGCGCAAGTGCATGAGCACCATGAATCACCGCAGGAGGCTGACCATGTCCG
>JAVROZ010000504.1:0-4748 GCA_032162485.1 Mycobacterium sp. | reverse complement strand
CCGTAACGGCCGATATCGAGATACACCCAGCGCCGGCCATCGGTGCCGGTGCGCACAGACACGACTTCGCTCTCGATGGTGCCGGCCGACCCCACGATCGCCCGTCCCGGCTCCAGCACCAATTCTGTTCTCTGCGAGCCGAAATAGCGGCTCAGCGCCGTCCCGATGGCGTCGGCGATCACCTCGAGACTTGTCGCGCCGGCGGCATATGGAAGGGGAAATCCACCTCCGATATTGATCGTCTTCAGATCCGGGAATGCATCGAATATCTTTGCAGCACTGGAAATGCCGAGTTCCCACGCAGTGGGGTCGAGTTGTTGTGACCCCACATGAAAGCTCACGCCGTCCGGCTCCAGGCCTAGCTGCCGAGCCCGATTCAGCAGCGCTACAGCCTCTTTCGGCGCGCAGCCGAACTTGTGTCCGAATGGTGTCACCGACGATGGAAAGGCCGGCGCTACACGGCATTCCACGCTTACCCCCGGCGCGTGCTCGGCCAACATGGCCACATCGTGCTCGGTGTCGAAGGCGAACCGGCGTACTCCGCGCGTAAAGGCCCGCGTCACCGCCGCCGGCTTCTTGATGGTGTTCCCGAACGCCAGGCGCGCGCCCTCGATGCCGGCGGAGACGCAAGAGTCGACTTCGCCGACCGAGGCGACGTCAAAATCGGCGCCCATCCCCGCAAGCAGGCGCAGGATCGGTTCGGCCGGATTCGCCTTGACGGCGTAGCGAATCCGCGCCGCCGGCAACGCGCCCTGCAACGCCAGGAAGTTGGCGCGCACCCGATCCAGGTCGATGGTCAGATACGGCGTCTCGGGCACACGTGGAGACTAGCCGGGGCCTTAGTTCGGCGGATGCGCCGGCAGCGAGAAGTGTTCGGGTGGCACGTCGGGACCACTCGGTGGTTCGGTGGTAAGCGGCGTCGTGATTCCGTCGAGGACTTCGGCCATGTTGCCGGTGAGCCGCTCGAAGTTCAACGTTCCGTGTTGGAAGTTCTGCGTGATCCGCAGCGGCTCATGAATCTCCGCGCTGGTGGGCAACCCGAGCGGCCCGCGTTCATAGCTCTGCGCTGCCCAGGCGTCGTAGATCGCACCGATGACCGGCAGGGCACCGGTCTCTCGCGACCAGTACATCCCGCCCTTGGCGAACGTCGCGAACCGCGACCCGTTCCCCCCGTCCGCCTCCGGCGACGTCGGGGCGCCCAGCACGCTGTTCATCCCGCCGATAGCCTGCCAGTGCTGATAGATCGCGCCGCCCTCCAGCGCCGTGATCAGCTCCTGCGGCGGGTCGTTGAAATGTGCGGCGATGTCGCGGATCTCGTCCATCAGCGCATAGGCGGCGTTGCCCGGGCAGTCGGTGTTCCCGACGTCGCGGTGGGTGAAGATGGTGGGCAACTTCGCTATCGCACCCTTTGGATAGGTGGTGAAGGAGCCACCCGCTGACACCAGCTCCACCATGCCCCTGGGGTCGACGTCAACCATGCCCAGCCGCCAGCCGAGCAGGCGGCCGACGGTGCGGATCTGGATGGGGGTGGGCGCGACGTCGTCGAAGTTGCCGAGCATGGCCACACCCCACGTGTCGCGGTTGAATCCGCCGGTGTGGGAGCCCTCGACCGGTTTGGTCAGCCCACCGGCACTGCCCTCGAACACCTGGCCGTACTTGTCGACCAGCGCGTTGTACGCGATGTCGCACCAGCCCAATGTCTTGCTGTGATAGGTGTAAATCGCCTTGACGATGCCGGCCGATTCCAGCGGTGAGTAGTCGTTGCTCCCGGCGGTGTGGTGAACCACGCCGGCGCGCACGCCGCGGTCGTACTGCGGGGTGCCGCACCGCAGCTTCTCGTCGGCTCCCCATTCGGCGCGGCTGATGATCTGCGGCGCCTGGCCCGGCATCGCGACGCCGGTCGGCGGCGTCCAGTGCCTTTCGCCGGGTGCCAGGGGTGGCGAGATGAGGATCGCGTTGATGTTCTGCCCGAAAGGCTGGTCCTTCGTGGCGGGCCGATAACCCAAGTCACCTTTCGCGGCCGGCGCCGGCGGCGGTTGCGTCACCGGAGCATCCATCGGGCGGGTGACGGCGACCTGCACGGTCGTGGTGGTGCCGACGAACACCGGATCGGTACTGCGCGGCTGCGCGGCAGACTCCGCGCCCTGCGGCGCCGAGGTCTGGAATTCGGTCTGATACCACGGCCCCCACGAGCCGTCGGGTCGCTTGGCGCGCACGCGGGCCGACGAGCCCGCCAGGTCGCCGGTGAGTGCGAACAGCGAGAACGGTGTGTCCTGAGTGAGTTCGCGCACGGTCACACCGCCGCCGACCCCGACCAGCGGTTGCTCGGCGAGTTGGGTGTCACGCGTGGGCGCGCTCAGGTGAGCGCCCGACAGTGGCCCCATCAGTACCCAGCTGACGATGACGACCGTCGCCAGGGCGGCGGTAAGCAGCGTCGTCGGCGCGCGACTGCGGGGCACCAGGCGATGTTACGTGTGTGTCTAATGATTCCGATGTGGCGACACGGCGCATGTGCCGAGAAAACCTGTCGACGACACCGCAGAGGATGGGTGTCTCTGCGGTGCCGTCAGGCGACAGGCTCTTGAGCCCATTTGGACGGTTAAACGGGCGTTAGACGGGGGTTAGACAGGCGGAAGTGACGGCACGATCGCAGCTGGCACAGCTGCGGCCGCGCCGGGGATAGCGGCCGGCGCTGCCGCAGCGGCAGCGGGTATTGCGGCCGCCGCAGGCAATGCGGGTACCGCGGCCGCCGCCGCCGGTCCGCCCGGCAGGGCGGGGACGCCGGGCAAGGCGGGGACGCCGGGTAGAGCGGGCGCGCCAGCGGCCGGAGCCCCAGCGGCGCCGCCCTGCATGCCCTGCATGATTGCCGGCATCACCAGGCCCTTGAGCAGGTCGATGGCCTGACCGGCGCCCAGCTGGTTTGCGGCCTGCATCAGGTCGCTGACCAGACCGCCGCCGCCGCTACTACCGCCGCCGCCCGTACCGATGGGGCTGACCGGGGAGAGGCCGGTGCCGCCACCGCCACCGAGGCCCGAGGTGTCACCAAGGATCGGATAGGTGCCGTCGGCACCCGGGTCCAAGCCGGCCGGAGCCGTGATCGGAACCTCGCCAGTGGCGGCGGCCGGACTCAGGGCCGACGGGCTGGTCAGGCCCGGCACTGCTCCGGTGGGGCTGGTCAGCCCCGGGTTGCTCAGGGCCGGGTTGACGCCCGCGCCCGTCGCAGCCGTCGGCGGCGTCAGGCTGGTACCCGGTAGCGCGAGCGAGCCGGGGGCGGCCGCGCCTGGACTGGCCAGCCCGGGGGTCAGAGCGGTGCCACCAAGGCCCGGACTGGCCAACCCAGGAGTGGTGCCCAGACCCGTGCTGGCCCCGCCCAACGCGGGCACCGGCGGAATGTTGACCCCGAACTGGGACAGCCCCTGCGACAGTGCGGAGATCAGCTCATTGGGCAGGTCGGCGACGTTCGCTGCCCGCTTGAATTCGTGGTGTTCCACCGGTTTGGTGTCGGCGGTTGATTCGTAAACAAGGAAATAAGCGCACGGACTTGCGACGGCCAGGGCGGCGACTGCGCTCATGGCTGTCGAGAGCTTGCGTCGGCGTCGGTTCGGCACGGAAGTCTCCTCAATCTGGACTACTCATATGGCACTGCGTGTTCGTCGGCTCGTTCCGGCTGGCTGCGCGGCGTCAAACCCACACGACTGATGGTACGAGTGAGAATGCTGTGACTGGTGTGGCGATACCGAATCGTGAGGGGAGCGGTTCACGGGTGTGACGTTCGACCAACGTCCGCACCATCCAACCTCGTCCCGGGTTCAAACCCGGGCTCAACCGACCCGCCAAATCGGGTTTTCGCGGCAAGGTCGGATACCCTAGGCAACCGATGATCTCGCGTTTCGACCTCCCCGCTCGTTTTGACCTGTTCGTCGTCGGCTCCGGTTTTTTCGGCCTGACGGTTGCCGAGCGCGTGGCCACCCAACTCGGGAAGCGTGTTCTCGTTGTTGACAGGCGCCCGCACATCGGCGGTAACGCCTATTCCGAAGCCGAGCCGCAGACCGGGATCGAAGTCCACAAATACGGCGCCCACCTGTTCCACACCTCCAATAAGAAGGTGTGGGACTACGTGCGGCAATTCACCGAGTTCACCGATTACCGGCACCGGGTGTTCGCGATGCACAACGGGCAGGCCTACCAATTCCCGATGGGACTGGGCCTGGTCTCGCAGTTCTTCGGACGGTACTTCTCCCCGGATGAGGCACGAGCGCTCATTTCCGAGCAGGCGTCGGAAATAGACACCGCCGAGGCGCAAAACCTCGAGGAGAAGGCCATCTCGCTGATCGGCCGGCCGCTCTACGAAGCGTTCGTCAAGGGCTACACCGCCAAGCAGTGGCAGACCGACCCCAAGGAATTGCCCGCGGCCAACATCGCCCGACTGCCGGTGCGTTACACCTTCGACAACCGCTACTTCAGTGACACCTACGAGGGCTTACCGGCCGACGGCTACACCGCATGGTTGCAGAACATGGCCGCCGACGACCGCATCGAAGTGCGGCTTGAGACCGACTGGTTCGACGTGCGCGACGGACTGCGCGCGGCCAGTCCGGACGCCCCGGTGGTGTACACCGGACCGCTGGACCGTTACTTCGACTATGCCGATGGTCGATTGGGCTGGCGCACACTGGACTTCGAGCTCGAAGTGCTGCCGATCGGGGACTTTCAAGGCACCCCGGTGATGAACTACAACGACCTCGACG
>JAVROZ010000503.1:0-4427 GCA_032162485.1 Mycobacterium sp. | reverse complement strand
CGGAGGCAACCGATATCGCGACGGTGGATCCGGCGCCGATCACCTTCGTCCAGCCGGCATTGCGGAGTTGCTCAGCCAATTCGGCTAGATCAAGTGGATCGTCGTCGCCCAATGTGATTGTGGCGGTTGATGACAACGTTGTGACGGCGGCGGACTTGTCGCCGCGGACGACGGCGCGCAGCAGCGTCTCAACCAACTTCTTGTGGCGCGCGCTCACCCGGCGAAAGCCGGTCATGAAGCCGACGGTGCCGCGCGGACCCTGATTTCCCAGCAACCCACGGGCCAGCGCAAGGCCCGGTGTGAGGGCCCGCGACCCGGTTTTGAGGAATTGCAGCATCATCGCCGGCAACTCCCAGTACGCCCGCAGGCGGGCAACCTTCCACTCACCATCGACCTCTTGAAGGTCGTAACGCAGGAAGGCAGGAATGTACATCGTGACTGCCGAGCCCATGGATACCTCGAGCTCGAGGTCGCGCAGCACGGTATGGCCGCTCACGATATCCAGATCGCGATGGAACTTGATGTCCCGCGGTCCGATGAAAGTGTCGTAAAAGCGGTTGATCTGGTCGTACCCCACGTGCGGGCTTGACCCCACCGGGTCTTCCACCCGCGCGTCATCGGCGAAAACCGCCACCCAGGCGGTCCGGTCATGCACGGTGACCGCCCGCGGTGAGCGCTCCACCGCGGCCAGCATGTCGTCCCGGTTAGATGTGGTCATGAGCCATTCCGATCAACGCGATCCTGGCGGTACTCAACTCGGTGAGTGCCTGGGCGGTCGACTCCTTCGACACTCCCGCTGTCAGGTGCAGCAGCACTCTGGTGCTCAAGCCGGTCCGAGCCGCGTCTCGGGCCGTGCGGCGCACGCAATGATCGGTGGCCAAGCCGACCACATCGACCTCCTCGACGTCGCGCTGTCGCAGCCAGTCCAGCAGTGAGGTCCCGCTTTCGTCGACGCCCTCGAAGCCGCTGTAGCCCGCGCAGTAGGCACCTTTGTGGAAAACCGCCTCGATGCGACCGGTGTCGAGGTTCGGATCGAATTCGGCGCCGAAGCTTCCCGCGCGGCAATGCGGCGGCCACGACGACGCATAATCGGGGTCGGCGGAGAAGTGATCGCCGGGGTCGATGTGAAAGTCTTTGGTCGCCACGACGTGGTGGTAGCCGGGTTCGGCAGCCAGATAGTCGTTGATTGCGCGGGCAACGGCATGTCCACCGGAAACGGGCAGTGCACCGCCCTCGCAGAAGTCTTTCTGCACGTCGACGATGATCAACGCTCGCACGCCGCTACCCTATCGCCGTCGGACACCCGCTGGTAAGGAGTGCGAACTGACACCGATTTCGCGGGTTTGTGCGCTGGCCGGCCGGGGAACACAGCGCCCATGTTGATCCGCAGAATCGCGCGACCCATGTTGTCAGCCGTTTTCATCGGCCAGGGAGTGGAGGCCCTGCTCAATCCCAAACCCGCCGCGCAAGCCGCGCAACCGACCGTCGACGGTTTGCAGGCGTTGCCGGACCAAGTGAGCAGCAACATTCCCGCCGACGCCGAAACGTTCGCTCAGATCAACGCGGCCGTTCAGATCGGCGGCGGGGTGCTACTGGCCGCCGGCCGGCTCCCCCGCCTGGCCTCCGCAGCGCTGGCGTTGACGGTGATACCGGGCAACCTTGGTACGCATATGTTTTGGACCGAAACCGACCCCGAGCGCAAGGCGGAGAAACGACGCGCCTTCCTGGGTGACGTGAGCCTGCTGGGAGGGCTGATCATCGCCTCGGCCGACACCGCCGGCAAGCCGTCGTTGGGCTGGCGTGGCAGGCGCGCGGCCGAACGACTCTCCGAGCGGGTATCCGGATCAAGCGATACTCTGCTGGACTCCGATTTGGGCGAGCGCATCGTGCACGGCCTCCAGGTCGGTGCCGAGCGCAGTCGTGAACTGGCCAGCACCGCGGCCGAAAAAAGCGCACCCTACGCAGAAGCAGCACTCGAACGCAGCCGCGAACTGGCGAATACCGCGGCCGAAAAGAGCGCACCCTACGCAGAAGCGGCACTCGAACGCGGCCGCGAACTGGCCAGTACCGCCGCCGAAAAGAGCGCTCCGTACGCCGAGGCCGCCCGCAAACGCAGCAAAAAATTGGCGGACAAGGCGCAGGACCGGAGCGTGGAACTGGCCGAGACCGCGCGTCATCGCGGTAGCCAGCTTGTCGACACCGCGGCGGCCCGCAGCAGTGAACTTGCCGACCGAGCAGCAGCGCGGAGCAGCGACCTCGCCGACAGGGCGGCGGCCCGCGGCAGCGAGTTGGCCGACAGGGCGGCAGCACGGGGCAGCGACTGGGCCTACACGGCGCGCGACCGGTTTGAAGAGGAACTCAACGACGTCACGGGTCGCCGGAAGCGTTGGTGGCGCTAGTCAGGTAGGCGTCGACAACGGCGCGGACATCCTGGTCCGCGCCGAGGTCGACGACGACACCGTGTTCGTCGGAACCGAGCGGCTCCAGGTCGTCGAACTGCGACCGCAGTAGCGCAGCCGGCATGAAGTGCCCGGTCCTTTCGGCTACCCGGGTGCCGATCAGTTCCGGTGCGCCGTCGAGGTGTAAAAACTTGACGTCCTTGCAGTGCGTTCGGAGCTGGTCTCGGTATTTGCGCTTGAGCGCCGAACAACTCATGACTCCCCCGCCGGAGTGATCGGCGAGCCACCCACCGACTTTGTCCAGCCACGGGTAGCGGTCAGCATCGGTAAGTGGCTGTCCAGCAGTCATTTTAGTGACGTTGCCGAGTGGGTGCAGAGTGTCGGCGTCCATGAACGGCACCTTCAACCGCTGCGCCAGAGCCGCACCGACGGTGGACTTGCCCGAGCCGGAGACGCCCATCACCACGACGGGTGGCCCGACCCGGCTCACTGCAGCTGACCGGCCCGGCTACGGTTCCACTCCATCCAGCCGACGCCGCTACGGCCGTCGTTGGTGGTGATATTGACCCAGGCGCGCGGGAATTGACTGACCCGGCCATCGACACCGGTCAGCCGCACCGGCGCGTGGGCGTGGATATCGACACTGGCGGTGAATTCTCCGGGCGCGAGCTCCAATGTTGTATTTGCCGGTAACCCGTTGGCATCAAAAGATTCCCGGATGCTCACCGTGGTCAGCTCGGCAACATTGCCGGCGGAGTCCTGAACGTAGCCGATGCTGATCGCCGGAGTGTTCGGAATCTGCAGACTCAAACCGTGCAGATGGGTGCCGTCGTCAAGATGCAGGGCGCTCCACATCCAGTCCATACTCCACCAGTCGCGCACCCCCCACGAGTGGTCACGTTGCCCGGGGACCGAATTTAGTTGATAACGAGCGTGTTTGATGGTGACGGTGCCCGAGACGGTGCAGGGAATCTCATATCGCGTCGTCAGCCGGTACTGGTAGGGGGTGCCATCGGTAGTCCACACCAGGTTCATCGCGATCTCAACCGGTTCCCCCGGCTCCCCGCGCAGCAGTGCCGACGGATCTCGATATGACTGCCCTTGCGCACGCAGGTCGACGCCGTAGGTCTGCAGTGGCGCGGTGCTGGCGTGACCGAGCTCGACGTTCTCGGATTTCACCACCCACGGATTCTCGGGCAACGGCACTGCACAGTCGACTGCAATGGTGGGTAGGTCGGGCCCGCACAGCAGTGCGTGGATCCATGCCGTCTGCTGATTCGGTATCAGTCCGATGCGGAACCAGCCGCCCAATCCCTCTGCCGCATCGGCGAAGTCGGCATACCAGCTTTCGCTCCACAGCGGTTCTTCGGTCGCGGGATGGGCGAATTCATCCTCTGGTGACGGCCGCAACGGCTGCGGCACCGCCGCGGCGGGCAGCGTCGCCAACGCATCGGTATCCAAGACATGCTCGCAGTGCCGTTCCAGCATTGTCATGAATAACCGGTCACCGCGGTCGGTGCGTTCAACGAGCATCGATGACACGATCGCCATCATCACCCCGAAAAAGCTCTGCCGGCGTACACCTTCGCGGACCTCGGCCAAGCTGACCGGAGCGTCTGGCCCCAGCGCCTGGTGGTAGGCCTGCAGCAACGCGTCGTAATTCGCGCGGCGATCGTGCACCGGGACGGCACAGCCCAGAAAATACGCCAGATCGGTGAGCGCTGGACCTCGCGAGACGGTTTGCCAATCGACCACGGTCAGGGCCCGGTCGGCTCCTGAGGTGCCGAAAAGCAGGTTGTCCAACCGGTAGTCGCCGTGCACCAGGCCCTGAATTCCGGCGCGGGACGCCTCCTGTGCCACATACCCGTCGAATGCGGCTATCAGCCGCTCGCAAACGGTGCGGTGCGCCGGCGCGATCCGGTTGCCGTAGCGCTCCACGAAGCCCGCGTACAGCGGGGTGACCATCGCCTGACTCAGCGGCGACTCCCGGTTCAGCCACGGCGCGTCGGCCAACGCGCTGTCGTCGAG
>JAVROZ010000502.1:0-5091 GCA_032162485.1 Mycobacterium sp. | reverse complement strand
GCCGACGAGAACCTGCACATGATCTTCTACCGGGATGTCAGCGCAGCCGGTATAGATATGGCACCCAACCTCGCGATGAAGGCATTGCACAAGATTCTGCTCAACTTCAAGATGCCCGGATTCCTGGTGCCCGAGTTCAGGCGTAAGGCCTTGATGATCGCCGTGGGCGGCGTCTACGACATCCGGATTCACCTCGACGAGGTGGTCATGCCGGTGTTGAGGAAATGGCGGATATTGGAGCGCGACGACTTCACCGGCGACGCCGCGCGGATGCAGGACGACATCGGCGCGCACATCAAGGAGCTGGAAGCAGCCTGCGACAAGTTCGAGGTCTCCAAGCAGCGTTATATCGAGCGTGAGGCCCAGCGGGCCGAGAAGATCACTGCCCGCAGGTTGCTGTCCACCAAGGGCACGCTGAAGATGAGCGGGCGGTAGTCACGGTTGCGAATCGGCCCTATCGCGCTGGCCAGCCCGGTGGTGCTGGCTCCGATGGCCGGTGTCACGAACGTCGCATTCCGCACGCTGTGCCGTGACCTAGAACAGTCCAAGGCCGGCACGGTCAGCGGACTCTATGTCTGCGAGATGGTGACCGCACGTGCGCTCGTCGAGCGCCATCCGGTCACCATGCACATGACGACGTTCTCCCCGGACGAATCGCCGCGCTCACTGCAGCTCTACACCGTCGACCCGGGCACTACGTTTACCGCGGCCAAAATGATCGCGGACGAGGGCCTGGCCGACCATATCGACATGAACGTCGGCTGCCCCGTGCCCAAAGTGACCAGGCGTGGCGGCGGGGCGGCGCTGCCGTTCAAGCGCCGACTTTTCGGCCAGATCGTCGCCGCTGCGGTGCGCGCGACCGAGGGCACGGACATACCGGTGACGGTCAAGTTCCGCGTCGGCATCGACGACGACCACCACACCCACCTGGACGCCGGGCGCATCGCCGAAGCCGAGGGCGCCGCCGCGGTCGCCCTGCACGCCCGCACGGCCGCGCAGCGTTACTCCGGGACCGCCGACTGGGACCAGATCGCCCGGCTCAAGCAGCAGGTGCGCACGATCCCGGTGCTCGGCAACGGCGACATCTACGACGCCAGCGACGCGCTGGCCATGATGGCCACCACTGGCTGCGACGGTGTGGTCATCGGCCGCGGCTGCCTGGGCCGGCCCTGGCTTTTTGCCGAGCTGTCGGCCGCGTTCACCGGCACACCCGCGCCCACACCGCCCACCCTCGGTGAGGTGGCCGACATCATTCGCCGGCACGGCGCGCTGCTGTCCGCTCATTTCGGCGAGGACAAGGGCATGCGCGACATCCGCAAGCACATCGCCTGGTACCTACATGGCTTCCCGGCCGGACCTGACTTACGGCGGGCATTAGCGCTGGTCAAGACGCTCGACGAGCTCGACGAGCTGCTGGGCCGGTTGGACGGCAGCGTCCCGTTTCCGGAGGCTGGCAACGGCCCGCGCGGCCGGCAGGGTTCGCCGGCCCGGGTGGCGCTACCCGAAGGCTGGCTGAGCGACCCCGACGACTGCAGCGTGCCCGAAGGCGCCGATGTGATGCACTCCGGAGGCTGATCCGCACGAGGGTGGCTGAACCGAGACACTGCTGAAATCGCGTCTCAGCCGATAAATAAGTACGATGTGAGCCTTACTGCAATTGCGCGGCGCCAGTCACGGCGCTGCGCTGGCGTTTGTGCACAGGCACGCACGAGGTACCGCGGACGTCCGCAGCTAGACCTTCGGAGGCCAGTAGGACATGAGTGACGGCGACAACGACGCCACTCCTCACCGTCGACGCGCGTCCAGCACCGGCAGCGATGCTGACTTCACTACCCCGAAATCGCAGTCAATGCCAGGCGCCGCGCCGTGGGAGCGGTTCTCCACGTCCTCTTCGGATGACGAGCTGTGGCGATGGTCGGCCGTGCCGTTCAACAGACCGGACGCCACGCCCGACACCCATCATGTTCCGGACGACGAAGTGGCCGAAGACGCCAAAGCGCGGAACACCGACGCCGCCGGAAGCCGTGGCGGCGGCGGCCTGAGCGTCGCCGAGCTGATCGCCAAACTCGGCGCCACCCTTCCCGAGCGGCCCGCCCATCACCATGTCGCCGACGATGAGGCTGCCGAGGATGAGGTTCCGGAAGAGCCTCAGGTCACCGACCCCGCTGATGACAGCGACGACGATCTAGACACCCAGATCATCCCGACCCCGGCTTACTCGCTTCAGCTGCTTTCGGAGCTGCCCGATCTCGGGACGACGAACTACCCCCGTGACTCCTCCGAGGACGAGGAATCCGACCAGGATGCCAGCGCCGCGCAGCCACGGCGAAAGCGACTTGGAAAGACCTCCGCACCCAAGACCGGGGCTCGAGCCCCCAAGACACGCGAGCCACAAGAGAAGGCCCGTCGACGCCCGATATTGATCGCGGGGCGCTCGATGTTGGCGATGATCGCACTGCTGGCGCTGGTGGCGACCGGCGGAGCGTGGCAGTGGAGCGCATCGAAGAACGACAAGCTCAACACCGTAAGCGCCCTCGACCCAGGTTCAGCAGACATCGTCGACCCCAGCGCGCAGTACGGCGACGAGAACTTCCTGATTGTCGGGATGGACTCGCGGCTGGGTGCCAACGCCAACGTCGGCGCCGGGGACACCGAGGATGCCGGGGGTGCCCGTTCGGACACCGTGATGCTGGTCAACATTCCCGCGAACCGCAAACGGGTGGTCGCGGTGTCGTTTCCGCGCGACCTGGCGATCAACCCGATCCAGTGCGAGGCCTGGAACCCCGAGTCCGGCAAGTACGGACCCATCTACGACCCGAAGACGGGGAAAACGGGTCCGCGCATGGTCTACACCGAGACCAAGCTGAACTCCGCGTTCTCGTTCGGCGGCCCCAAGTGTCTGGTGAAGGTGATCCAGAAACTGTCGGGTCTGAGTGTCAATCGGTTCATCGCCATTGACTTCGTCGGATTCGGGCGAATGGTCGAGGCGCTCGGCGGTGTCGAGGTATGCACCACCACACCGCTGAAGGACTACGAGTTGGGCACGGTGCTCGCCCACGCCGGACGCCAGGTCATCGACGGACCCACCGCGCTGAGCTATGTGCGAGCCCGCCAGGTCACTACCGAAAGCAACGGAGACTACGGCCGCATCAAGCGTCAGCAGCTGTTCCTGTCCTCCCTGCTGCGGTCGATGATCTCCGAGGACACGTTGATGAACCTCAACAAGCTCAACAATGTCGTCAACATGTTCATCGGCAACAGCTACGTCGACAACGTCAAGACCAAGGACCTGGTGGAGCTCGGCCGATCGTTACAGCACATGGCCGCCGGGCACGTCACCTTCGTCACCGTGCCCACCGGGGTCACGGACCAGGACGGCAACGAACCCCCGCGCACCGCGGACATGAAGGCGCTGTTCACGGCCATCATCAACGATGACCCGCTGCCGCTGGAGAACGACCAGAACGCGCAGAGTTTGGGGACCTCGTCCACCTCGGGGTCGACCACCTCGCCCACGCCCAGCAAGAAGCCGCCACAGGCGGCCCCGTCCAACGAGCTGCACCGCGAACAGGTCACGACGACCTCTCCACAAGAGGTGACGGTGCAGGTGTCCAACGGAACCGGCACGGAAGGTCTGGCCACCACTGCCGCCACTGCGCTCAAGCGCAACGGCTTCAACGTGATGACACCGGATGACTACCCGAGTTCGCTGAAGACCACGACCGTGTTCTTCTCGCCCGGCAACGAGCAGGCTGCCGCCACGGTGGCCGCGGCATTCGGCAATTCAAAGGTCGAGCGGGTCACCGGGATCGGCTCGGTGGTTCAGGTGGTGCTCGGTCCCGATTTCAGCTCGGTGGGCACCCCTCCACCCAGCGGCTCCTCGGTGAGCATGCAGATCAGCCGCAACTCCAGCAGCCCGCCGACCAGGCTGCCCGAAGACCTCACGGTCACCAATGCCGCCGACACCACTTGCGAATAACCGCCATGACATGGCGCTTCACAGTATTTGCCACGTGAAGAACGTAGGCTTGCACTCATGAGGACCGCCTACCATGAGCAGCTCGCGGAATTATCCGAGCGACTCGGCGACATGTGCGGACTGGCCGGGATGGCCATGGAGCGAGCCACCCAGGCCTTGTTGCAGGCCGATTTGGTGCTGGCCGAGCAGGTAATCACCGACCATGAACGGATCTCGGCCCTTAGCGCCCAGGCAGAGGAGAGCGCGTTCGTCCTGCTCGCCCTGCAGGCGCCGGTCGCCGGTGACCTGCGGTCAATCGTCAGCGCGATTCAGATGGTGGCCGACATCGACCGGATGGGCGCCCTGGCTTTGCACGTCGCCAAGATCGCCCGCCGCCGGCACCCGCAGCACGCGCTGCCCGAAGAGGTCAACGGCTATTTCGCCGAAATGGGCCGGGTCGCAGTTGAATTGGGCAACAGCGCGCAGGAAGTGCTGATATCCCGCGATCCGGAGAAGGCAGCCCGGATCCGTGAAGAAGACGACGCGATGGACGACCTGCACCGGCACCTGTTCAGTGTGTTGATGGACCGGGAATGGAAGTATGGGGTAGCGGCCGCCGTCGACGTGACACTGCTCGGGCGGTTCTACGAACGTTTCGCCGACCATGCCGTCGAGGTGGCACGCCGCGTCATCTTCCAGGCCACCGGCGAACACTGACCGCTCAGCCGAACCGACCGGAGATGTAATCCTCGGTGGCTTTCTGGGTGGGGTTGGAGAAGATCTTTTCGGTGTCGTCGATCTCTACCAGGCGGCCCGGCCTGCCCACCGCTTCCAGATTGAAAAACGCCGTCTGATCGCTGACCCGGGCAGCCTGCTGCATGTTGTGGGTCACGATGACGATGGTGTAGTCCTGCTTAAGTTCGCTGATCAGGTCCTCGATGGCCATGGTCGAAATCGGGTCGAGCGCCGAACATGGTTCGTCCATCAGCAGCACGTCGGGCTGCACCGCGATGGCCCGTGCGATGCACAGACGCTGCTGCTGGCCGCCCGAGAGTCCGCCGCCGGGCCTGTCCAGCCGATCCTTGACCTCGTCCCACAAGTTGGCTCCGCGCAACGCATACTCGGCCGTCTCG
>JAVROZ010000501.1:0-7453 GCA_032162485.1 Mycobacterium sp. | reverse complement strand
ACAAGATCGTGGAGAACGTGCGACTGGAAGAGGAGCTTTGCGAGGAGGCTCCGTTCTACACGCTGGGTCCGCTGGCCACCGACATTGCACCGGCCTACGACCACATCACGTCGGCCATCGGTGCGGCCATCATCGCCCAGGCCGGCACCGCGATGCTGTGCTACGTCACGCCCAAGGAGCACCTGGGATTGCCGGACCGCAAGGACGTCAAGGACGGGGTGATCGCCTACAAGATCGCCGCGCACGCCGGCGATCTTGCCAAGGGTCATCCGCACGCGCAGGAGCGCGACAACGCGCTGTCGCAGGCGCGCTTCGAGTTCCGCTGGAATGACCAGTTCGCACTGTCGCTGGATCCCGACACCGCACGGGAGTACCACGACGAGACGCTGCCGGCCGAACCCGCCAAGACCGCGCACTTCTGCTCGATGTGCGGGCCGAAGTTCTGCTCGATGCGCATCACCCAGGATGTCCGTGACTTCGCCGCCAAACACGGTCTGGAGACCGAAGCGGACATCGACGCCATGTTCGCCACCGGCATGGCCGAGAAGTCACGCGAGTTCGCCGAGCACGGCAACCGGGTGTATCTCCCGCTTACGCAGCAGTGACCTTCCTGCCCCCAACGCTGCCACTGCCGCCACCGGGGACGACGCCGCTGCGGGTGTTGACCATCGCCGGATCGGACTCCGGGGGCGGCGCGGGCATCCAGGCCGACATGCGCACCATGGCGCTGCTTGGCGTGCATGCATGCGTCGCGGTGACCGCGGTAACCGTGCAGAATTCGTTGGGCGTCAACGGTTTCCATGAGATACCCGCCGACGTGGTGGCCGCACAGATCGAGGCGGTGGTCACCGACATCGGAATACAGGCCGCCAAGACCGGGATGCTGGCATCGTCGGCGATCGTCGACGCAGTGGCCGCTATGTGGCACCGACTCGAACTGACGGTTCCCCTCGTCGTCGACCCGGTCTGCGCGTCCATGCACGGCGATGCGCTGCTGACGCCGTCGGCTTTGGAATCGCTTCGCGAGCAACTGTTTCCATTTGCCACCCTGGTGACCCCCAATCTCGACGAGGTGCGACTGCTGGTCGGTATAGACGTCGTCGACACCGACTCGCAGCACGCCGCGGCTAAGGCATTGCACGCCCTGGGCCCGCTCTGGGCGCTGGTCAAGGGCGGACACCTACGGTCATCGGAGCGCAGCTGCGACCTGCTCTATGACGGCGTCGACTTCTATGAGTTCGACGCACCCCGATTGCCCACCGGAAACGACCACGGCGGCGGCGACACGCTGGCCTCCGCGGTGGCCTGCGCGCTGGCGCACGGCTACCCGGTGCCCGAGGCGGTCGCCTTCGGAAAGCGTTGGGTCACCGAATGTCTGCGCGCGTCCTACCCGTTGGGCGGGGGCCACGGGCCCGTCTCGGCATTGTTTCGGCTGTCGTGAACCCCTCCGGCGACGATGCAGTGGTGGAGCGGCGCAGATGAACCTCGACCAGATCGCGGGCATTGCGCACCAACCCCAAGGCGCCCCACAGGGCATCGTCGTACTGACTCATGGCGCCGGCGGCAACCGCGATTCCAAACTGTTGCAACAAGTCTGCGATGAGTGGGCACGGCGCGGTTGGTTGGCGGTGCGTTACAACCTGCCGTACCGGCGACGCCGCCCCAAGGGTCCGCCGTCGGGTTCGGCCGCCGCTGACCAAGCGGGAATCATCGAGGCCATCGAGGTGTGCCGCGGGCTTGCGAAGGGACCGCTGATCGCCGGCGGACATTCCTACGGCGGCCGGCAGACATCGATGGTGGTGGCCACCCAACCGGCAGGGCCGGCCGAAAAGCTAGCGGTGCTGACGCTGTTCTCGTACCCGCTTCATCCCCCAGGCAAGCCGGAGCGGCTACGCACCGAACACCTGCCGGACATCACCGCGCCGACGGTGTTCACCCACGGCACCTCGGATCCGTTCGGCACGCTCACCGAGCTGCGCGATGCTGCCGCGTTGATCTCCGCACCGACCGAAATCGTCGAGATCACCGGCGCTCGGCACGACCTCGGCTCGAAGACACTCGACGTCCCCCGACTGGCGGTTGCGGCGGCGCTTCGCTTGCTTGGTGACCAAACAGCGTGACTTCCATCATCTTTCGCACGCACGCCTGTAGGTAGGCGGACCGGTCCGCGGATACCTCCGGCTCCACCATCCGGCCCAGGTCGACTACCAAAGCCATCGCGGCCTGCACCAGGAACCGCGCCTGCATCGCCGTGAGCGACGGCCGCGCAGCCGTCAGCAGGCGCACCCACGAATCGATGGTCGACAGCTGCACGTTATGCAGGAGTGTCTGGTCTGCGGGTGTCAGGTTGGCGCGCTCGGTGTAATAGACGGCGGCCAGTTCGGGATTGGCGAACGACGTTGCCACGTAGGCATCGATCAGCAGGGTCAACGCTTGCCTGGGTTCGGTGAGGGCACCGACCACCGGCGACAATTGGCCGGAAACCCGGTCCGCCGCACGCCGCAGTCCGGTCGTCAGGATCTCGCATTTGCCGGAGAAATATCTGTAGATTCCCGACACCGGCACTCCGGCGGCCTTCGCGATCTGCGCCATGCTGGTCTCGGAATAGCCGTGGTCCTTGAACAGCGCCATCGACGCGTGCAGCAATGCCTCGTAGACACCGGCATCTTCGGCGAAGATCCGCCACGAAACCGGTCGCGGAAAAACCTCTCCCGGCTGCGGAAGCTGCACGGCAAGAATCGCCGACGCCGACGAACCCAGCAGCGCACGGACGTGCTCTACCGGCAGCCGCGCGGGATGGTCGACGATGCTGCCGATCGCGCTGAGCACACCCGCCGACAACAGCCACCGCTGCGGGGACAGCAATGACGGCCGAATCTCCATCAGCGGCTTCTGAATTCGGCGATTGACGACCTTGAGCTGCTCGGCCAGCGTGACCTGATCCTCGGCGCGCAGATAACGGGCCTGCCAGCGGTACAGGCCACCGGAATCACGGTTGTCCAGGGTGACGTCGATGAGCGCGGCTACCAGCCGGTGCAGCGCCTCGGCCGGGTCCGCGCCGTCATCCTCGATATCCGTCGAGTCGACCAGTTGCTGGCTCAAGGTCAGGACCGCCGCACGGAAGAGGTCATATTTGCCGGCGTAGTGCCGATACAACGCCGGGGCCGACACCCCGACTTTGGCCGCGATGGTTTCCATGCTCACCGCGTGGTATCCCTGCGCGCTGAACGCCTCGGCCGACGCGCGGGCAATTTGCGCCTTGCGGTCCTTGGGCCGCCTGCGAACGGCGGGATCGGCGCTGGTGATGGGCACCGACTCACTGTAGCTCGCATCTGGCCAGCCGGACTTGGACCGTGCTACCGATACAACGGAATATGCGTTAACATAATTGATCTACGAGGGGTGGTCCGATGGTTGCCGGCACACAAGTTGGAGATGGGTCGCGCGGTGCTGAGCTGCCGGCTCGCTGTGGCCATCGGGCTCATAATCGACGCGCTGTAGCTGCAGGTGGGTGACCTATGGGCGATGATCCACACCGAGCACTTACCGCAGCTGCAGGGTGCCGACCTGGCGGCATCGTGCGTGTCGTGACGAACTCAGCTGTTCGTGAACATCTGCAAGACATGAACAGCGAGAGCCGAATCAGCCATTAACATTGTGGGGAGAAGCTGTGAGCCGCCGTCAGACATACATCGGAATCGCCGGCCTGCTGTTGGGATTGATCGGACTGGCAGCCCTATGGTTCCCGGTGTACCTGGATCAGTTCGACCACTACGGCATGAAGATCAGCTGCGGCAACGGGATCGGTTCTCACATCGCACAGACGCAAGTCGACGGCGACGCGGCAGCGCGGTGCGGCACGGCGCTGTTGGTCCGGCGCATGTGGGCGATCCCCACCGTTGCCCTCGGGGGCCTGCTGTTCACCGTGTTTCTGGTGCTGTGGGCACACGACGAGCGTGAGCAACAAGACGAAGACGCAGAGGGGCAGCACTATGTTCCGCATCCGGAGATCGCTGGACCCACAACGGGCTGGTGGAACGGGTCTGGACGGATTACTTAACCGAGCCGGGTAGTCACGACGGCACCATCGCCGACGAAATCGCTTGATGCGCAACGCTGATGATCACGGCTGGGGCGCTCGAGTCGTATGTGCGTTCGTGCTCGGATTTATTCCCCATGATGATCACGATGAAAAATAGGATCACAGCAAATGCGGTAGTGATCCCACCGATAATCAGCCCGGCCAGAGCCATCCCACGGCCCGGTTGACCGGTGTTTTTGATTTGGTTCAGCGCGATTATCCCGAAGATAACGCCCAGCACGGACCCGATCATGCACAGCAGACCCGCCAAGGCTGACACCAATGAGGCGATGGCCATCCCGTTCGTCCCAAAACTCTGTTGCGCGGGATATCCATATCCATACCCAGCCGGCGGCGGGGGGTATCCATACCCACCCGGCGGGGGGTATCCGTAACCGCCCGGTGGTGGCGACCCGTACCCATCCGGCGGCGGCGGGGAATAACCGTAACCGCCGCCAGGTGGCGGTGGCGGATAGTTGGGGGGTTGGTCCGTCACAGGAGTCTCCTTATCCGGGGTAACGCGCGTAGCAGCCGTCCATTTCGCCACCGACGCCGGCGCGGAAGGCGGCGATCCGGGTGAACCCGGCGGGCACGCTGATGCCGTCGGCATCACTGGCGACGATGTGGTTGCTGAGCAGCCCGGCGACGGCCTCATCAAGGTCACCGGCCGTCAGCACGAGCGAGTTGCCCGAAGGCAATTCGATGTTGTCGGCCATCTTGCGGTGCGCATGGCCAGTGAGGCACGCCGTCCGTAGCGCGGTCCACGGGCTCTGCATCGGCAGGCCACGCTCATGCTGCGCCGCCAGCGCGTATCTCGACATCACGATGGACAGTGCCGTGTCGTCACCCTGCGGCAGACTGTGTTGCTTTTCGCCGGCTACCTTACCCATCGTCGCCAGTGCTGGCAGGTCTACGGCGATGGTGTTGGTCGCCGGGCAGTAGGACGCCGGCGGGCTGGGCTTCGCGTCCGAGCACCTGCCCTCCTTCAACGACAGCGTCGGTGGATTCTTGGGCGAGAAGATCTTGCCCATCAATTCCATCAGCGTTTTCAGGGTGTCTTCGTTGATCACGACCTCGCCGGTCTCCGGAGAGCCACCGGTGTCCACCCGCAGCGCCTTTGGCAGGTCACCGCGGCGCCGCTCAATTTCGGCCTTATTGATCGCCGCACACGCCGAGGTCCCTGTGACAAAACCGATCTGAAAGGCGCTCACCCGGTCCAGGGCTGACCCGTGTTCGTCGTCATTCGAGTCTTCGGAGTCCATCACCGGGTCGCGGGTGGTGATGATCCCGGCCAGCACGTGATCGAGCCCGTCGGCGGTGCTCAGCGTGAAGCGCGGCGACTTACCTTCCGCGACGTGGTACAGGTAAACACCGGCAAAGCAGTCCGCTTGCTGTTCGTAGACGATGGTCGGGTCTTTTCGGGTGACGAGTTTGGACATCGCCTGCAACGCATGCCCGAACTCATGCGCCAGTACGCCATTGACGGACATGTCGCCGAAATACTTCTGTGCCGTGGGCATGAATACGCCACGATCCCAAGCGATCAAGTTGCAACGCGAGGTGAAGAAGGCATTGACGTTCTCATAAGTCTCGCTGCGGCAGACGATCGGGCTGTTGGGATCGTTGGAGTCGTAGGACACGAACTTGTCGACCGGCTTGTACGAATTCTTCAGCGGTTCCTTGTAATTGGCTTTCCAGAACTCCTCGATGTCGTTGATGGACAACAACGCCAACTTGTCGATCGGTCCGTTGTTGGTGTTGACCACGGTGCCCGTCGGTGCCGGTCCGTTCGGCCGGGCGCCGCTCGGCCCATTGGTCGCCGGCAGTCCGCCCACGCGGAACGGATCGTTGAGGATCGACAGCGCGCGTCCCGGCACCGTGGTGACACAGCCGGCCACCACGAGTACTGCCCCCAAACAGGCCACAAGAGAGCGCAACTTCATGACCCAACCCCGTCCCGACCGGCCTGCACAAGGAAACCCTAGTTTAGACACGCCAGGGCTCGGCGCTAGGAAACTCGGGTGCGATGACGCTTGTCGTGGGGGGTGACTCCGTTGACGCCGCCGATCGACTCCGCGTAGGTGCCGACGGCGTAAGCCACTCCGGCACCCATGACCGCAAGCGCGTCCCGGTTGATGGCATCGACGGTATCCCGCCCGCTAAGGTAGCCGGGGTCGAATGCAACACCGGTCTGGCCGCCCCAGAGCCTGCCCTGCACAATGGTTTTCAGTTGCGATGCGCCCGTATTCATGCCTCCCACCGGCACTCCGGCGGCCAGGAACGGGTGGTAGTCGGTCCTGGTGTTCAGCGGCATGTCAGCCGGCCGCCTGCCGGCCAGGTTCAGATAGCCGGCCAGCGTGCGCTCGATCCCGGCCGAACCCTCCGGCACGTCGGCCGACGGAACCCCCGGACCGGCCGGCCCGGACTGGTCGCCATCGTCGGTGAAGAAACCCGGGTTCGGGGACCCGAGCATGTCGAAGTTCAGGTACATGGCGATGTCGTTGAGTTGTTCGTTATCCAGACCGAACACATAGTCCATCGAGCCGTTGAGCCCGTTCTCTTCAGCGCCCCAGAACGCGAACCGCACCGCGTTGGCGACCGGCGGCAACGGACCCAACTGCAGCGCTGTTTCCAGCACCGCGGCCACCCCGGACCCGGCGTTGTTGATACCCGGGCTGTCGGTGGGACTGTCCAGATGCGTGCCGACCATCACCACCTCGTTCGCCGCTCCGGTCTTGGTCTGTGCCAGCACATTTCGTGAAATGACCTTGACGTTCTCGGCGTCCAACACCAGGCGCACCGTTGCCGGGTTACGTCCCAGGGCGGCCGCTCCGTTGTCGCCGACCACCGCGACCGGCACGGTCAGCTGGTTGTAGTAGCCGGGATTGAACAAGGTCGGCGGTGCACCTTGACCGGTGGGCTGGCTGATCACAATGAGCGCCACCGCGCCCTTGGCGACCGCGGTGTTCTGCTTGTCCACCACCGAGCAGCGGCTGTCGTCGACCACGGCGATGGCACCCTTGGGGAGCGCGGCCGGGTAATCGCCGGCGGCGCAGCCGGCCGACTGGGTGGGCCGGACCACCTGCCCGGTCAAGCCGCCCGGCGGCGTCCGGACCAGCAGTGAGGCCTGATCGACGGCAAAGCTGCGGCCGGCGACCGTCAGGGTCGGCTTGCCCTCCGACGTGGTGTGCAACCGCTCGAATTGTGGCGTCGAAACTTCGAAGCCCTTGGCGCGCAATGTCTTTGCGACATATTCCACGCTCGCGTCGTAGCCCGGCGTGCCCGCCGCCCGGTTGCCCTTGTTCGCGTTGGCGATATCCTGCAGCGCACGCAGATGAGTGAACATCCCATCCGCGGTCACTTTGCCTGCCA
>JAVROZ010000500.1:0-8302 GCA_032162485.1 Mycobacterium sp. | reverse complement strand
ACAGGCGTCCGTCGATTTCACCCGCCTCATAGATCGGGATGATGTTCGGGCTGGCCAGTCGGCCCGCCGCATGGGCTTCACGGCGAAACCGCTCCTCATAGCCTGGCTCGGTAGCCAGTTCTCCCCGCAGCACTTTGACCGCCACGTCCCGACCCAGCGCGGTGTCGTGGGCCCGATAAACCGAGCCCATGGCGCCCTGGCCGAGCAATTCGAAAAGCCGATAGCGGCCGAACTCCACTTCAGTCGCGGGCACCGCCGCCGCAGCGACGGGGGATGCGAGCGCGTCTCTGGCCGCGAAAGCCAACTCGCGGGCGGTCTGATAGCGGTCGTCGGGCTGTTTGGCCATGCCACGCGCAACCACCTCGTCGAATCCGATCGGAATTGCGAAGTCGATGTCCGTGGGCTTCGGCGGCTCACCCTCGAGGTGCGCGGTGACAAACTGTTCGAGGCCGTCGCCGGCCACGGCCGGGCGTCCGGTCAGGCACTCGTAGAGCACGCAGGCCAGAGCGTAGATGTCGCTGCGGGCCTCGGCGGGACGGGAACTGAAACGCTCCGGTGCCAGGTACGGCCAACTTTCGACAACGACATCGGCGCCGGCCGAGCCCTCCGTCGGCGTATGAGCGGCCACCCCGAAATCGGTGAGATACACGAATTCGCCGCCGACCACGAACAAGTTCGACGGCCGCACGTCGCTGTGCACCAATCCAGACGTGTGGGCGGCTTCAAGCGCCGCGGCGGCCTGCTCGATTATCCGCACCGCCAACGAAGGGCTCGTTGGCCCGTCCCGGCTCAGCATGCTCGCCAGATCGATGCCGTCAACGACGGGCATCGCCAGATACAGCCGGCCGTCGATTTCGCCGGCCTCATAAATCGGGATGATGTTCGGATCGTTCAGGTGGGTGGCGATCGAGGCCTCGTGGCGGAACCGCTCCTGAAAGCTCGGTTCGGCAGCCAACTCCGACGGAATCACCTTGATAGCCACTTCGCGACTCATCATCGTGTCGTGGGCCCGGTAAACCGTGCCGATGCCGCCCGAGCGGAGCACCTCAAGCAGCCGGTAACGTCCGAAGACGTCCCCTGCTGAGTCCGCTTCCAAGTCCCCTTCCAGCGAAGCCTCCTCCGAGCACACCAGGTGGTGTGTGGATGCTACCAACGCCTCCGGCGCCCACTGTGGGCTTTCGCGTCGGGCCGGCTTCAGCAAGGCTGCAGGCATGCAACGAACACCCGAGCTCGCCCGCAAGTTCTACGACCGCTTCGAGCCGATCCACGCCCTGACGTACTTCGCCCCGGAGGTGCGCGAGGCCCTGGACAACCTCGGTTACCGCGGCTTCTGGATGGGGTACTTCGCCGCCCGGTCGGCACCCCTGGGCGCAGTGCCGCCGCAGGTCGTGACGGCGGTGTTCTACAACTTCGCCCATGCGCGGGTCGCTAAAGCCCTTCCGGCGGCCTGGGACATCGCCGGTCCGGAGGTCGCGTTGCGCGCTCGCCAAGACTCGGCGGTGGCCGCGCTACGTCGATGCGGCCTCACAGACGACGAAAATGTATGTACCGCAGCACAGTTGGCGATGCGTACCGCGCAACAAACGCCGGTGGACGGCCGGGCATTGTTCGCCGCCAATGTCGCCCTACCCGTGCCGTCGGATCCGGTGGCCGCGCTGTGGCATGCGACCACACTGCTGCGGGAGCACCGTGGCGACACCCATGTGGCGGTGCTGGCCGCCGAGGGCATTTCCGGGCGGGAGTCAAACGTGTTGCACACCAAGACCTCCGGGCTGCCGCCTGACTACATGAAGCGCGCCCGGCATTACGACGAACCCGAATGGTCAGCCTGCGAACAGCGCCTGGCCGACCGCGGCCTAATCGACGACAAGGGATCGCTGACGCCGGCCGGACATGACTTCAAGGACCACATCGAGACAACTACCGACAAGCTGGCGCTGCATGCATTCGACGGCCTCGATGACGACGAACTTCAGGCTTTGTTCAGCGCGCTGACACCGGTCGCACGGATGGTGATCGCCGGCGGCGATTTGCCCGCCACCACGCCCATGAGTGTCCGCCTCGACTTCTAGCCCGGTACGCGGCGTCGGGCGCCAGGACGCCCCTGTCGTAGGCCATCATCAGGCCGCGAACCACGTTGTTCCACAACGTGTCGTCCACACACAGGTGGCTGGCGGTGAGCACCAAACGGTCGGGGGCCCCGGGCAGCATGGATACCGCGAAGAGTCGGCCGGTGCGCATGTCGTAGCCGCCACGCTGCCTGGCGATGACCTCCGGCACGGTGACTCCGGGCGGCTCAACCGCCCAGCTCCAGCCGCCGCCCGGGCGAGACAGCCAACGGTCTCGGCTCGGTTCGAAGACGGCACCCAGGTTGGGGTGGGCGTCGAAGACGGCGTCGACCGCGGCACGGATACCGGTCTGGTCCAAGCGCGAGTCGGCAACCAGAACCTCCTCGTGTGCGCAAGCCTCGAGGTCATTGACGAACGGAATCTGGGTATAAGCCCAGTAAGATGATGTTCCCTGCTCCACGGAGACAGATTCCCTCGTCGTCCTTGGCGGATTCTTGGGAAATTCTTGGGAACGGCCGGTGAACTGGCCTGTCACATCTGGACGGCCTGCCTCGTCTTTCCGGTATGACTCAGAAAACCCGCATCGAGCCCCTGCCTCCCAAGCGCGCCGGCCTGCTGGTCCGCGCCATGTACCGCGTCGCTCGCCGGCGCTTCGGTGAGGTCCCCGAGCCGTTCACCGTGGCCGCGCATCACCCGCGACTGCTGGTCGCCAACGCCGTGCACGAGACCATGCTGCAGAGCGCGTCGCGCACGGTGCCGGCCAGCGTGCGCGAATTGGCGGTGTTCTGGACCGCGCGCACCATCGGCTGCTCATGGTGTGTCGACTTCGGGGCGATGCTGCAGCGCCTGGACGGTCTGGACATCGAACGCCTGAAATTCATCGACAGCTACGCCACTTCGCCCGCGTTCAGCGACGACGAGCGCGCCGCCATCGCCTACGCCGACGCGATGACCACCGACCCGCATTCGGTGACCGACGAACAGGTCGACGATCTGCGTGCCCGCTTCGGTGCGGCAGGCGTGATCGAGCTGACCTATCAGATCGGCATCGAGAACATGCGGGCCAGGATGTACTCGGCGCTGGGCATCACCGAGCAGGGCTTCAATTCCGGGGACAGCTGCCGGGTGCCCTGGGCTGACCAGGCCGGCGCTGCACCGTAGATTCGCGGCCCACGCGAATCGGGAACAAGTCCGGTTCCACTGACTAGCATTTCCTGATGTCGTCGTACGTGATCACCGCCCCCGAGGCTCTGGCCACGGCATCGGCAGAGTTGACCGGGATCGAGGAAGCCATCAAGGGGGCAGCCGCCGCAGCGGCACCCGCGACGACGGGGATCCTCGCGGCGGCCGGCGATGAGGTGTCCGCGGCTATCGCGAACTTCTTCGGCAGTCACGCCGAGGAGTTTGCGGCACTGACCGCGCAGACGACGCTTTTCCAAGCCCAATTCGAGCGCGCGCTAGGTGCGGCCGGGGAAGCCTACGCGGCCGCCGAGGCCGCGAATCTGTCGCCGCTGCTGCAGCAGGTCGAAAGCCTGGGGCTCTTTTCCCCCATCGAGCTGCTGATCGGACGTCAGCTGTTTGGCGGCGCTGGGCCCGGGTTTGTGGGCCCCCGCACCGCAACGCTGGGAGCGCTGCTGAACTTCGCCACCAACGCGGTCGGTCTTGGTGGGGTGGTGAACTTCCCTTCTACCGTGGCCCTCGCCGGCCCCAACGGGGTCACCGGGGTCAGGATCGGGTTCTCGTTCCTGCAAATCCCAATTAGCTCAGCGACCTTTCTGGGATTTCCACTGCCACCGTTCAGTTACCCCGCCCCCGCACTGTGGTACTTCCCGACGCAGGCCGACGGTGCGGTGGTTCCCGTCGGAACCACCTATCTTCAGCACGGCTTCGGCGCAATCGGCTGGCTGTATCAGCCACTGGCCATGCAGCTGGCCACGCAAACCAACAGCGCCGTCGTCACGCCCACCATTCCCTTCATTCCATTGCCGGCCGGCCTGTGGTTGAACAGCCCGGAGATGCAGCAGGGCGTGGGATCGCTGTTCCTTGGTGGCCAGCCCGCGCTCAACATCAGCGCGAACCAGGCCGGTTACCACGGCACGCTGCCCCAGGACTTCGTCCTGACGGGACACTCCGCCGGCGGTGGTCTTGCCACGATGGCCGCCAGCAATTACCTCAACGCTCTCGGTACAGGCACCAACCACCTTCGCGGCGTGGTGATGTTCGACGGGGTCGCCAACAATGCCGCGGCCTTCGGTGGTGCGGTGGCCAACCTGCAGGCGGCTCATATCCCCGTCTATACAGTGGCCGCGCCGCCGCAGTCGTGGAACGCGTTCGGCGCCACCACAAATCAACTGGCAAGTCTGAACCCGGGCCAATTTTCCGGAGTCACGCTTGTCGGCGGCTCGCATGTCGACTCCATGCTCGGCGACGGCCCCTTAATCGACTTGGTCCTGCAGTTGGTGACCGGGTTCTCCCCGCCCGGCAATACCGCGGCCGTGTACACCCTGGGCACGGGCTGGATCAACGACATGTACGCCGGGTTCGGCCCGCTCAACCCGATGTACGGCATCTACGGGACCAACGGCGTCTACGTGCCACCCGGCGGGCAGCCGATCACCTTGGGTCAGGCCACCGGAATCGTGCTGCCGTAATCGATTCGCCAGTGTGAGATTCTGAAACCCAAGGCGCGCAATGTCTTCGAGGTACGGGGTCAATGGGGATCTTCGTCGTCCTCGTGGCATAGCAGTTTCTCCGGGTGATGGAAAGTGTTGGTTCGCGGTTGGCCGCGATCAAGATGCGCCGGCCGTAGCCATTCGGTGTCGCCTTTGGCGTTTTTACGTGTGCGCCAACCTTTTTCGGCCAGCGGGTGGTGTTGTCCGCAGGCGAACGTGAGCCCGTCGACGTCGGTTATTCCAGACTTCGCGTACGGGATCACGTGGTGCACCTCGGAGTGGTAGCCAGGCACGGGGCAGCCCGGGAAGGTGCAGCCACGGTCCTTGGCGTAGAGCACCAATCGCTGCGCGGGTGAAGCAAGCCGCTTAGTGTGATATAGCCCGATCGCTTTGCCTTTGTCGAAAATCGCCAGGTAATGGTGAGCATTGCCGGCCATGCGGATCACATCGCTCATCGGCACCAGCGTGCCCCCGCCGGTCAGGCCGCGCCCAGCGCCGGCCTCGAGTTCCTTGAGGGTGGTGGTGACCACGATCGAGGTGGGTAGACCGTTGTGCTGACCCAACTCACCCGACATCAACAGGGCGCGTAGGCCGGTCAGCAGGCCGTCATGCAGACGCTGGGCCTTGGAGCGCATGTCACGACGCGCCGCCTCTTCGGTCGGCTCCTCATCGACCACCGGCGTCTCGTCATCGCGGTTGCACTTACCCGGCGCGCCCAATTTCGCCTCTACGGCCTCCATCACGGCCCTAAATTCCGGATCGATGTAGCCGCTGATGCGCGACATGCCGTCGTGTTCCTGCTTGCCCACGGTGATGCCGCGTTTGCGGGCGCGGTCCTCGTCGCTGAACTTGCCGTCAGAGTTGAGCCAATCCATGAGCTGCTTGGCCATTCCCGCCAGGTCATCGGGGCGACGCCGGATGGCTAGGCGGGCCAGTTGAGTTTCTGCCTCTTGACGGGTGCCCAGGTCCACCGCGGAAGGCAGTTCCTTGAGGAACTTTCGGATCACATTCACGTGCCCGACACCAATCAGCCCGTCGCGTTCAGCGGTCGCGGTGGCAGTCAAAAGCGGCGGCAGCGCTTCACCGGTCAACGCGCGGCGTGGTCCAAGGTCGGCGGCTTCGGCGATGCGGCGGCTGGCTTCGTCGGGAGTGACCAGTAGCCGATCGGCCAGCGCCATGCGCAACGAGCCACCGAGTTCTTCCTGAGCCGCCTGTGCGCGGAGTTGATTGATCAAGGCATGCTCGGCGGCGCACTGCCGGCGTCGCTCGACTTCGAATTTCTCGAGGCACGCCAGCAACTCCGGGGTAGTCAGCACATCGCACTCAAGGTCCAACAACCGCGACAGCGAGACGTGATGGGCGTCATGCGCCTCGACGATGTCCTCGCGGCCACCCGAACTCATATCCGAATTCTACGAAAGACCACTGACAAGTTTTTGCGCCGATAACCACTCAAAGTCAAGCGGCACAGGATATTCCGGTGACAGCGAACTACTGCGACGACCGCAGCGGCGAGCCGGTGAACTTGTCGGGATTGGCGATATCCCAAAGCGCGACCACCTTTCCGTCGCGCACCGTCATCGCGGTGATGCGCGGCGCCATCTCCCGGCGACCCTCAACCGCCGGGAAACCCGTTGTGTAGGCACCCAATTCGCCGTTGACCAGCGCCAGCTGATTGGCGGTGTAAAACTCGTCGCCGTAGCGGTTGGCCAGGCCGAGCATGAACCGGACCACCTTGTCCGCTCCGTGGATGACCTGAACGGCCGTGGACACCTTGCCGTTCGCGTCGCCAGTGAAGGTCACGTCGGGATGCAGCAGCGAGACGACGGTGTCGATGTCGCCGGCGGCCATGGCGGCCATCAGCCGACCGACCACCTCAGCGTGGCTGGGATCGGGATTCGGTGGTGGCGCCGCGGCGACCGCCTTGCGGCCTCGGGACGCGAGCTGTCGCGCGGACGCTTCACTGGTACCCAGCACACCGGCCACTTCAGCGAACGGCATAGCGAATCCGTCGTGCAGGACGAACGCGACCCGTTGGTCGGGACTCAGCCTTTCCAGTACCACCATGGCCACGAACCGGGCATCCTCAGCGGCCACCACCGCCGACAGCGGGTCAGCCACTTGAGAGTCCGAGAAGCCGGTAACCACCGGTTCGGGCAGCCAATTGCCGGTGTAGGCCTCGCGCCGGTGCGCCGCCGAGCGCAACCGGTCCAGACCGAGGCGGCTCACCACGGTGGTCAGCCAGGCCTGCAAATTGTCGATCGAACTGTCCTGAGCGCTCCACCGCAGCCAGGCGTCCTGCACGATGTCCTCGGCGTCAGCCACCGTTCCGGTCAGCCGGTACGCGACCGACATCAGATGAGGCCGCAGCGCCTCGAACTCCGAGACCTGTTGCGCAACGGCCATGTCTTGCAGCCTAGCCCAGCGACGGCGAGCGCCGGAACGGCGCGAGCAAGGAGCCGGGCCATGCAGCCTAGCCCGCAACGGCGAGCACCGGAACGGCGCGCGCAAGAGCCGGGCCATCAGGCCTAGCGCTAGGCTCGCGGTCACGATGTCCAGAAATCTTTGGCTGCATTTCGCTCAGCATGGCAACGGGATCACACCGCCGATCATCGCGCGCGGCGAAGGCGTGACCATCTACGACGATCGCGGTAAGAGCTACCTGGACGCGCTGTCGGGTCTGTTCGTGGTGCAGGTGGGCTACGGCCGTACCGAACTGGCCGAGGCCGCCGCCCGGCAGGCCAGCACGTTGGCGTTCTTCCCGCTGTGGGGCAACACCACCCCACCGGCGATCGAGCTCTCCGAGCGCCTGGCCCACTATGCGCCGGGCGACTTGAACCGGGTGTTTTTCACCACCGGCGGCGCCGAGGCCGTGGAAACCGCGTGGAAAGTCGCCAAGCAGTACTTCAAGCTCATGGGCAAACCTGGTAAGTACAAGGTGATTTCGCGGGCAATCGCCTACCACGGCACCACCCAGGGCGCCCTTGCGATCACCGGTCTTCCGACCTACAAGCAAGCGTTCGAGCCGGTGGCGCCGGGCGGGTTCCGAGTGCCCAATACCAATTTCTATCGCGCGCCAGAACCGTTCGACACCGACATCAAGACGTTCGGGCGGTGGGCCGCCGAGCGAATCGCCGAGGCGATCGAGTTCGAGGGGCCCGATACCGTCGCCGCGGTCTTCCTCGAACCGGTACAGAACGCCGGGGGCTCCTACCCGCCGCCCCCGGGTTACTTCGAGCGGGTCCGCGAGATCTGCGACGAATACGATGTGCTGCTGGTCTCCGACGAGGTGATCTGCGCGTTCGGCCGGATCGGCTCGATGTTCGCCTGCGACGATTTCGGTTACGTGCCCGACATGATCACCTGCGCCAAAGGGATGACGTCGGGATACTCGCCGCTGGGCGCAATGATCGCCAGCGACAAGGTGTTTGAACCGTTCAACGACGGTAAGACGACCTTCCGCCACGGTTACACCTTCGGCGGCCACCCAGTGTCAGCGGCCGACGCGCTGGCCAACCTCGACATCTTCGAGCGCGAAGGCCTCAACGAACACGACAAGAG
>JAVROZ010000499.1:0-2723 GCA_032162485.1 Mycobacterium sp. | reverse complement strand
TCCCTCCACGCCCAGGGCGCCCGAGGGGCCCTGACCACTCCGCTACCGGCCCCGCCGGCCCGGGAGGTCTACCTGCTGCAGCGCACCAAGGGCCCCCAGGGCAAGCGGCTTGGTAAGACCACCGGATGGGTGCACCGGGCGTCACTCAAAGCGAAGGGTGTCCACCAGCTCTGCGAGGTCAACTACGAGCAGATCACCGACGATGGTTTGCACATCAGCTTCGGCCCCGGTCGGCAGCGGCCGCAGATACTCGCGGTGGACAACGTGGTGGTCTGTGCCGGCCAGGAACCGGTGCGCGATCTGGCGGACGAACTGCGCCGCGTCGGCGTGGATCCACACATCATTGGCGGTGCGGCGTTGGCCGCGGAGCTAGACGCCAAGCGTGCGATCCAGCAGGGAACCGCGCTTGCCGCTCGGCTATGACAACGGACGACGGTCGGCCCAGTCGCCATTTCACCCACCGCGAAACCACCCGGATCACGCCTCTGAGCTGCGAAAAGTTACACTTCGATGGCCTGGTGCGATAACCATCGCGAAGGAGTAAACCCGGGGGGGCTGGTACCATTAATCAGAGACGGCAACCGCTGGGTAAATGTCGTCGCCGTCCGTTGGGCGGTGCAATAGTTGGGGAAAGGTCCGAAATGTTGAGGTTGTCGCTTACCAAGATGGCCGTAGTTACCGGGGGTCTGGCAGTGGCGCTGGGTCTCGGAACCGGAGTTGCCTCGGCGGATCCGCTTGATGCGGTCGTCAACACGAGCTGCAGCTACCCGCAGGTGATCAATGCGCTCAATGCGACGAACCCGGGGGCCGCAGCGCAGTTGACCGGATCGCCGATCGCGCAGAGCTACCTGCAGAGGTTCCTGGCTTCCGGGCCGGCGCAACGCCAGCAGATGGCGTTGCAGTTGCAGGCCATGCCGGGGGCTTCGCAATACATCGGTGTTGTCGAGTCCGTCGCGGGCGTCTGCCAAAACTACTGAGTCCTGAATTCGCGAGCGTAATGCCACTGCGGAAACCCGCTGGCATTGCGCTCGCGGCTTTTTGCGGCTTCACGCGGCTACGAGCTCTCAGTAGCTGCTGAGCCGGTTGGGCACGCGGGCTCGGGAGGCTGGGCGTCGCCGGTCATGTCCCAGCCGTGCACGACGAGGTTCCCGCGCAAGTGCGTCGCATGCTTTCGGTGTATGTACCGGTGCTTTCCCGGCAACGGGTAGCTAGGCCGCCAACGGGTTGTAGGTGGTGGTGCGCTGGCGTGCGGGGCGGCCAATACCCTCGGCGATCGCGATCAGCTCGGCGGCCGACTTTGCCGACCCGTGTTCGGAACCCGCCATCCGCGAGATGGTCTCTTCCATCAGGGTGCCGCCCAAGTCGTTGGCGCCGCCATTGAGCATCACCTGCGTACGCTCGACTCCCAACTTCACCCAGCTGGTCTGAATGTGAGATATGCGGCCGTGCAGCATGATCCGCGCGAGGGCATGCACCGCGCGATTGTCCCGGTGCGTGGGCCCGGGGCGCGCAGCGCCCGCCAGATAGAGTGGCGAATTCTGGTGCACGAACGGCAGCGGAACGAACTCCGTGAAGCCAGCGGTGCGGTCTTGGATGCCGCGCAGCACATTGAGGTGTCCGACCCAGTGCTTTGGGCTGTCGACGTGGCCGTACATCATCGTCGACGACGACCGCAGCCCCACCTCGTGCGCGGTGGTCACGATCTCGACCCACAGCGAGGTCGGCAACTTGCCCTTGGTCAGCACCCATCTGACCTCGTCGTCCAAAATTTCAGCTGCCGTGCCAGGGATGGTGTCCAATCCGGCTTCGCGCAGGCCGATCAGCCACTCCCGAATGCTTATCCCACTCTTGGTCACGCCGTTGGCGATCTCCATCGGGGAAAATGCGTGCACGTGCATCGACGGCACCCGGGCCTTGACCGCGCGCACCAGGTCGGCGTAGCCGGTGATCGGCAACTCGGGGTCGATGCCGCCCTGCATACAGATCTCGGTGGCCCCGGCGACATGGGCCTCCCAGGCACGGTCGGCCACTTCGGCGGCCGATAACGAGAACGCGTCGGCGTCACCCTTGCGCTGGGCGAACGCGCAGAAACGACAGCCGGTGTAACAGATGTTGGTGAAGTTGATGTTGCGGTTCACCACGAAGGTCACGTCATCGCCTACCACCTGGCGGCGTAATGAATCTGCCAGTGCGGCAACGGCTTCCAGCGCGGGACCGTCGGCGGTGGCCAGGGCCAGGTATTCGTCGTCGGTGCAGCCGCCGGGATTGCGCTCGGCCGAACGCAGCGCGGCAAGCACATCGGTGTCTATGCGCTCGGGGGCGCGGGCCGCCAACTCATGCACCCGCGAACGGATGGAATCCCAGTCGCCGAACGCGCTGTCGAGGTCGCTGCGGGCCTCGGTGTTGCGGCCATCGGTGTCGATTGCGGCATTGAGGTCCACCCGGCCGGAGGACGCCACCTCGTCGGGCTCCTGCCACGGCATGCCTACCGGGTTGACGTCGCGGGCAAAGCCGGTAGCCGGATCGGCAAGCGCCATAACATGTCCCCGGACCCGCGGATCGATCCATGCGGCGCCCGCCTGGACATACTTGGGCTGTGCGGTCAGCCGTTGCACCAGGTCGTAACCGGATTGGGCGGTGACAGCGGCCAGATCGTCCAGAGCGGGCCAGGGCCGTTCGGGGTTCACATGGTCGGGCGTCAGCGGCGAGACGCCGCCCCAGTC
>JAVROZ010000498.1:0-4964 GCA_032162485.1 Mycobacterium sp. | reverse complement strand
ACTTGGGCGACCTTGCCGACAGGGGAGTACCGACGGTTCCCGGCGAGGTGTTCGCGCCGGGCAAAAAGGCTCGGCTGCCTCGCACCGGTCACGTCTTCGTCAGCCCGACGGTCGGCACCGGGACGCGGCGCTGCCGCGACCGGGCCGCGGCCGCTGCCTACATCGCCGAAGTGCACGCCGCCGGCCACAGTGTGTTCGTACAGCCTGGGGGGTCTGCTCCCGAAATGGTGTTGGTGTTCCTCGGCGGCAAGCCGTCGCACGCATTCACCTCGGAGGGCGACACCCTGCGCGAGGCGGAGCCCGAATTCGAGATCTGGGATGTCGGCGCGGCCGCGCTGGCATCGGCAGCCGACCGGGTGGGCGTCGACCCGGGCGAGCTGCTCTACGCCCGCGCCGATGTGGTCGGCGACGTAGCTGATCCCCGACTGCTCGAATTGCAACTGGTGGATCCGTCGCTGGGCTGGCTTCAATTGGACTCAAAAACCCGAGATCTCGGGCAACGCGAGTTCGCGGTGTGTGTGGAGTCAGCTTTGGAGCGGCTCGGCCTTGGGCCGTTTTCGCATCGACGCCCTTAAGCGCGTCGACTCCAAACGTCCTGTAGCGCCCCGGCATCGATCGACGCTGACGCGACGCAACCGCGATGAGTACGCGTCCGACTACTGAATGAGACCTGAGGTTTACCGAGTGTTAAGCATGAGCGTCCGGTGGCCAACTCGTTGTCGCGTAAATGTAGATATGGTGGACTCGTCGATGATGAAGGCGTCTCGGGGCGCCTGCCACGATGAGAACCACTGCCCTTGTCGTCTAGTCCGCACAACAAAGGGAGCGTTCGTGAGCACTGCCGCAGAACGTGCAACTCAGCTGGATCTGATAGCCCGACTCAAGTCTGCGTACCCCGAGCTTCCTGATGCTCCAACGCCTGACCTGATCGACCACGATCGGTTTTGGGCGTACATGAAGACCAACCATGACGTGGGTGGCGAGCCGGATGCGCCGATCAAGTATGAGAACAAGCAGTACGAGCTGTGGGAGCACATGACCTATGTGATCTGCGAAGTGCTTGCGTGGCGCGGTATCTGGTTGTCGGAAGAACGTCGTCGGATCGGCAACGTCGACGTGGGGCGTGCCGTCTATTTGGGTTTTCCCTACTACGGCCGCTGGCTGTGGGCCGTCGGCCGGGTCCTGGTGGAGAAGCATCACATCAGTCTGGGAGAGCTCACCGACCGGATGGCTGAGGTCAAAGCCCGCTACAGCGGCGGCCTCGAGGGCAACAAGCCCGAGGCGATACCGAAGTTCGAAGGCGACGGGTCGCAGGTCAAGCGCAACGCACACCACAAGCACGCAGTCGGGAAGGGCGATCCACAGGTGTATGCCGGTCAAGCCGGCGAACCCAAGTTCAAAGTCGGTGACGCAGTGGTGGTTCGCGATCTGCCCGCGTTGTTCTACACCCGCACCCCTGAATATTGCCGGGGTGCCAAGGGCGAGATTGCCTCGGTTGCTTACGAAAGCCCCGCCGCTGAGGACGAGACCTGGGACCGGGCCGACGCACAGGCAGAGTGGTTCTACATCGTCCGGTTCAATCAATCCAAACTGTGGGACGGCTATACCGGGACGTCGGCCGACACGTTGCAGACCGAGATTCCGGAGCGCTGGCTCGCGACGGCGGACCAAACCCCTTGAGTGCTCGAAGCTTTGTAGAGAGGGATGCACGTGACTGACCACGACCATGACCACGACCATGACCACGAGCGCACGGTGGCACCCATGGTGGACGAGATCACCGACTTCGAGGTGCTGGAGATCGCACTACGCGAATTGTGCATCGAGAAAGGGATTTTCACCGCCGCGGAACATCGTCAATTCACCGAGTTCGCCGAGCAGATCGGTCCCACTCCCGCCGCCCGCCTGGTGGCACGGGCGTGGCTGGATCCTGATTTCAAGACTCTCGCGCTGACCGAGCCGATGGCCGCCAGCAAAGAGGTGGGTGTCGACTGGATGGAGCCCACGGGCTTCGGGACGCCGAGTGACTTCACCGCATTCGAAATCCTGGAAGACACACCGACTTTGCACAACGTGATCGTCTGCGCGTTGTGCTCCTGCTACCCGCGGCCAATCCTGGGCAACTCCCCGGAGTGGTATCGCACTCCGAACTACCGACGTCGGCTGGTCCGCTGGCCGCGGCAGGTGCTTGCGGAGTTCGGCCTCTACCTGTCCGACGAGATCGAAGTGCGGGTGGAGGATTCCAACCAGAAGCACCGGTTCATGGTGATGCCTATGCGCCCCGAGGGCACCGACGGCTGGGACGAGGAACAGTTAGCCGAGATCATCACACGCGACTCGCTGATCGGCGTCGCGTTGCCGAAGGTCGGCGTGACCACCAACGTCATCACCGACACTCGCCCGGCCGTTCATCCAGCCACCGACTGAGGCCAGATTGGTGAGTACGCCAGAGGATTCGGTCCCGATCGAGCGCGTCATCGAGCCGTTGCAGAACATGGTGGAACGCAATCAGGTCTGGCCTCGGATGGCGGCCAAGTACGGGGTCGAGAATCCCGTGCCGCCATGGAAGACCAGTTTGGACGGCCTGTGCGACGCCCTCGACCACGCCTCCTGCGGCTGCCCCTCCGGTGTTGAGGTGCCCAACTTCAAAGAGCGGCGGGACGAGGAAGATGCTCTTTCGGCGACCCTCTATGCCAGCCTGCCCTATCCGGAGAACCAACTGGTCTCGTTGGCCCACTCACTCGTCGCCCGCGGCATCATCGAGAAGGCAGAGCTGGAAGAGCGACTAGCCAGCATCCGGCGCCGTCTCGAGGCGTGACCGCTCGCGCATCGACGCCCAAAGCGCGGCGGTCGCCGCGGTGCACGCCGCCGCGCCTGCCACGTGAATGGCGACCAGAGCGGCGGGCACCCCGGTGAAGTACTGCGCGGTGCCCACGGCGGCTTGTGTGAAAACCAGGGCGAGCAGCACCGTGAGCCGCAGCATGGTCGCTTTGCTCGCGTGCACCGCCAACAGTCCGAACGCCAGCCCGACCAGCAGCGCCGAATAGGACACCAGTAGCGACGAATGCATGTGCACCAGCGTGGTGATCTCGACCTTGAGTCGCGGCACGGTTCGGCTTGGGCTCTTGTCGCCCGCGTGCGGGCCGGCGGCAGTCACCAGCGTCCCCGTCACCAGCACCGCCGCCAGATTCAGCGCGCTCAGAACCGTCAGTAAACGGAGCGGCCTGGCCACTGGTTGCTCGGCGACCCCCTCGTCGGGCTCGCCGATCTTGACGTAGAGCAGTACCGACAACCACACCATCGTCATCGAAGCCAGCAGGTGGATGGCCACCGTCCACCACAGCAGCCCGGTACGCACCGTGATGCCGCCGATGATTGCCTGCACGACGGTCGAGGCCGGCATCAGCCAGGCGTAGACAAGGACCTCCCGGCGCCGGCGCGCCCGGGTGACGGCCAGCACAGCCAGCGCCGCGGTGAGGACGACCGCGAAGGTGATCATCCGATTGCCGAATTCGACCGCCTGGTGGATACGCGGTACTTCGCTGACCGCTACGGGTGTGAAGCTGCCGGGAAAGCACTGCGGCCAGGTCGGGCAACCCAGGCCGGAGGCCGTCACACGGACGATGGCGCCGGTGACCGCGATGCCGCCCTGGCTGAGGATGACAGCCGCGGCGATGATCCGCTGGACACGCAGGCTGGGGTCGGGGAGCTTGTCCACCGACCGCAGCAGCACTCGTCCGAGGGGCACCGCCCGATCGTAGCGACAACTACGTCGCGTAGTAGGAGCGGGCGGTTCTGGCCCGGTGGCTCGCGCCTGGATTGAGGTCACGTACACCCGCTTCGGCGTGTTGTGTGCTTGGTGTCAGTGTCGGGAAGCCACCGTGAAACCACCGGGCAGCCCACCGCGAAACCAAAAGCCTCAGGTGAAGCGGAACCACTGCCGCGCGGCCAACGCCGCCAGTGCACCCCAAACCGTCAACACCGCCAACCCGAACCAGTCCACCGACAAACTCATGGCTTGCGAAAGTGCCTCGGTCAGCGCGCCCGACGGCGTCACCCGCGCAGCCCATCTGACCGCAGTCGGAACCATGTCCGTCTCGAGAGTCAGGGCGCCGAAGCCGGCGAAGACGAACCACAACAGGTTGGCCAGTGCCAGCACAATCTCGGCCCGCAAGGTTCCGCCCAGCAGCAGGCCGAGCGCCGCGAAGCCCGCCGTGCCCAGCGCGATAACTCCCGCTCCCAGGGCCAGCGCTGCCAAACCCGGCCGCCAGCCCAATGCAAAACCGATGGCGCCCAATATGATTGATTGCAGGAAGACCGTGAAGATCACGGCGAGCGCCTTGCCGGTGATAATTCCCCAGACGGGCAGCGGGGTCGCCCCGAGCCGCTTCAACGCCCCGTAACGACGGTCGAATCCGACCGCGATGGCCTGTCCGGTGAAAGCGGTGGAGATCACCGCCAACGCCATGATGGCGGGCACAAACACCGCGGCGCGGTGCGGGCCGAACGAACCCAGCGGCAGCAGGGTGAGCCCGATCAGCAGCGTGATCGGAATGAACATCGTCAACAGCAATTGCTCACCATTGCGCAACAGCAGCTTCGCCTCCAAGCTGAACTGTGCGGCCAGCATCCGGGAAACGGCACTGGGTCGCGGGTCCGGGGTGAAGGTGCCGGCCGGGAATTGGGTGCTTTCCTCTACGGTCACTGCCGCAACCTCCGCCCGGTCACGTCGAGAAAGACATCCTCGAGGCTGCGTTGCTCGACCCGCATATCGGTGGCCAGCACGTCGATCCGTGCGCACCACGCCGTGACCGTCGCCAGTACCTGCGGGCCGACCGGGCCCTCGACCAGGTAGTCGCCCGGCGTCACCTCGGTGGTCTGGTAGTCCTCCGGCAGCGCGGAGGCCAACAGAGACAGGTCAAGTCGAGGCGGCGCGCTGAACCTCAGTTGGTCTTTGGCGCCGC
>JAVROZ010000497.1:0-4814 GCA_032162485.1 Mycobacterium sp. | reverse complement strand
CGCCTGGCGACCAGTCTCGAAGAGCTGCCCGACGCGCAACTGCGCCAAGCGGTACTTGCCGAGTGCGCCCGGATGATCGAGCCGCAGTAGGGTGAGCGCGCGGTGATGGACCGACCTTAGGACGGCGCCACCATCTGCGTCAGACTCCTGCGGTGCAGCGGCTCGCGGCCCGCCGGCTGAGGCGGCGTCGGAAGTAGCGCCTCGCGCCGTCGCACCGGAAAGGTCGACGGCGACTCCGTGCTCAAGGTGACCTCCTCGCCGGCGTGCACGATGGTCAATCCGCCGTCGGGGCCGTCGCGCAACGTGTAGGTGACGTTTTCGTGATCGGCATCCACCGTCAGCCGACATTCACGCCAGCGCAATCGGAATCGCAGTCGTGAAATGCCATCGGGCAGTTGAGGATCCAGGGACATGATGCCCTCGTCGTCCCGTAGTCCGCCGAAGCCGTTGACCAGGGACATCCACGCTCCGGCCAGCGAGGCCATGTGCAAGCCGTCGCGGGTGTTGTGGTGTAGATCGCGCAGGTCGATCAGCCCGGCCTCATAGGCATAGTCGTGGGCCAGCTCGAGGTGGCCGACCTCGGCACACATCACCGCCTGCGAGCAGGCCGACAACGACGAGTCGCGCACCATCCGCCGCTCGTAATAATCGACGTTGCGCGCTTTCTGCTCGGGCGTGAACGCGTGGCTCTGCCACTGCATGGCCAGCACCAGGTCGGCCTGCTTGATCACCTGAGCGGGGTAGAGCTTCACATACGCCTCGTGCATCAGCAGCGGATAAGTTTTGTTCGTTTCGAAGTCCCACTCGGCGAAGTTGGTAAACCCCTCGCACTGCTGATGTACGCCCAACTCCTCGTCATACGGGATGTTTACGGCATCGGCGGCGTCGCGCCAGGTGGCCATCTCCGCGGTGGTGACGCCCATCGCGCCCGCTTTGTCGGGATGGCGCTTGGCAGCGTCGGCGGCGACCCGCAGATTGTTTGCCGCCATCAAGTTCGTGAACACGTTGTCGCGCACGATCGCGGTGTATTCGTCGGGGCCGGTGACCCCGTCGAGATGCCAGACGCCGTTGCGGTCGTGGTGCCCCAGCGACATCCACAACCGGGCGGTCTCCACCAGCACCGTCAGCCCGCACTCCTCTTCCAGTGAGTCGTCACCGGTGACGATGCGGTAGCGCTCGAAGGCCCACGCGATATCGGCGTTGATGTGCCAGGCAGCCGTGCCAGCCGGCCAGTAGGCCGAGCACTCCTGACCGCGAATGGTGCGCCAAGGGAAGGCGGCGCCGTCCAGACCGAGCTCGGCGGCGCGCTCCTTGGCGAGGTCCAGCGTCGAGGCTCGCCAACGCAGCGCGTCGGCGACCGCGTGCGGCACGGTGTAGGTGAGTACCGGTAGCACGAAGCCCTCGGTGTCCCAGAAGGCGTGGCCGTCGTAGCCGGTTCCGGTGAGTCCCTTGCTGGGAATGGCGCGGCGTTCGGCGCGCGCGCTGGCCTGCAACAGGTGAAAAAGCCCGAACCGCACCGCCTGCTGAGTCTCCGGATCGCCCTCGACCTCCACGTCGGCGGTGTCCCAGAACAGATCCAGATACGCCCGTTGGCCATCCAGTAGCCCCTGCCAGCCGGTGTAACGCGCACTGGTGATGGCCGCGGAGGCCTGGTCGCGCAACGCCGGACGGGAACGCAGGCTGGACCAGCCGTACGCCAGGTACTTGACGATGCGCAGCTTCTGGCCGGGCCGCAAACCGCAGATGAAGGTCGTCCGCGCCAGATCGGCACGAGCGTCGGTGGTGATTTCGTAGCGCCCCTCGACGTCGACCTCGTGATCCATCGCGGCGGCCATCATCAGTTCGCTGCCACGAGTGCGATGCATGAGAAGTGCCTTGCAGTCGTTGGATTCGTGGTCCACGGCCTCCAACGGGTTCTCCAGGATGGCTGCCACCCGCGGGTCGGCGGTGGTCTCCGGCTGGTCCTAGTTGGTGACCAGTTCGGACTGCACCGTCACGCGGGAGAAGTCGTCGATCGCCTCGACCACATATTCGATGGCCGCCACACTGCGGTTCACCAGGGACACCAGTCTGGTGGACACCACCTTGACCTGTTTTCCGGTCGGGGAGCGCCAGTGCGCGCAGCGGGTCATCGTTCCGGCGCGCAGGTCCAGAATGCGTTCGTGGTCGAGCAATTCGCCGTAGCGGACGTCGAACGGTTCGTCGTCGACCATCAGGCGCAGGATTTTGCCGTTGGTGACATCGACGACGGTCTGGCCGGCTTCGGGATAGCTGTATCCCGCCTCGGCGTAGGGCAACGGGCGGATTTCGTAGAACGAGTTCAGGTAGGTACCCGGCAGACCATAGGGTTCGCCCTCGTCGAGGTTGCCGCGCAGTCCGATGTGCCCGTTGGACAGGGCGAACACGGATTCCGATTGGGCCAACAGGTTCAGATTGAGGTGTGTCTCGCGGATCTGCCACGGTTCGACGGGGAAGGCTTCCTCGGAGATCACGACTCGTCTCCGTCGTGGTCACCAAGCAGATCGGCGAGATCGGTCACCACGACGTCGGCGCCGTCGCGCCGCAATTCCTCCGCCTGACCCACCCGGTCGACGCCCACCACAAAACCGAAATCGCCGGCTCGACCGGCCTGCACGCCGGATAACGCGTCCTCGAACACTGCCGCGGCGCCGGGTTCCACGTCGAGCAGTTCCGCACCGCGCAGGTAGGAGTCCGGCGCGGGTTTGCCGGCGATGTTTTCTTCGCGCAGCGTCACGCCGTCAACCCGGTGTTGGACCAGCCGGTCCAGACCGGTGAGCTCGAGCACGTCGCGGGTATTGGCGCTCGACGACACTACGGCGATGGCCAGACCCGCTGCCGAGACCGCTTCCAGGTAGCGGCGCGACCCCTCGAACACCTTGACGCCATCGTCATGCAGGACCTTCTGGAACATGTCGTTCTTTCGGGTGCCCAGGCCGTTGATGGTCTCTTTGTCGCCGGGATCGTCGGGATCTCCGTCGGGCAGTTCGATCTTTCTGCTTTCCAGAAATGACCGGACCCCGTCTTCGCGTTTCTTACCGTCGACGTATTTCCGGTAGTCCGACTCTGGATCGAAGGGGACGAACTCTTCTCCGGTGCGCTCGGCGCGTTGGGACAGGAAGGCGTCGAACATTTCCTTCCAGGCCTTGGTGTGCACGCTTGCGGTATCGGTCAGGACACCGTCGAGGTCGAACAGGCAGGCGCGTACCTTTTCTGGCAAACCCAACTCAGAGCTCACTCGGGCAACCTCACTCTCTCGGGGGTAGGTGGGGGCGGTCCCACTTCACCATGCTTACCCGATGCGAGGACAATTTCATGCACACCAATGCGAATTAAGCCCGCGCAATCGCTACGGCTTGGACGACTCGCAGGCGTCGGTCGGCGAGGGCAGAAGTAAGGTTCTTGGCTTTCTGGCCAAAATCTCGGACGAAGGCGTGCAGTCCAAGCGGATTGGTCGGCGCTGTGAGCAGCGCGTCCATCATCGGCGCCGCCTGGTCGGTGAGATCGTTCCACTGCTGCACTGCGAACCCGCAGGATTCGACGACAGCGCGCAACTCTTCGGGCGCGACGAGGTGACTGTGTGCGGGTTCCTCGGCCCACGGCAGCGGATATTCGAGTCCGCCGTGCTCACCAATCGTGATGTCCCACATGGCAAGCCGGCCTTCGGGGGACAATACCCGCCGCGCCTCGGAATACAGGCGGGCCTTGTCGGCAACGTTCATCTGAACGTGTTGGCTCAAGACGATGTCGAAGGTGCCCGCGGCGAAAGGCAGTTCGGTGACGTCTGCTTGTTGAACGGAAATCCGATCGTCCAGCCCGACGACTCGATTGAGCCAACGGCTCGTTGCGCAGTATTCCTCGGTCAGATCGACTGCGACAACCCGGCAGCCACACTGGTCGGCGAGGAAGCGGGCGGTGCCTCCGATCCCGCTGCCCGCGTCGAGCACCATGTCCTTGCTGGTTATTCCGGCTAGATCTACCAGTTGGCTGGTGGCGAATCGGCCCATCGTGTGAAAGTCCTCGACGAGCGCCAGGTCGGCGGGCGCAAGGTGGTCGAGGTCCTTCCCGGCGGCGATGAGGGCTTGCTCGATGTTGTGTCGCGATACGCCAGTCGAGTATTGAGTGCCGATTTGGACGTCGTTCATGTCTGCTCCGTTGCCGATCAAGGGTTACGAGTTTCAGCCAGGGCCGGCGCCGGTGTGGTGGTCGGCGGGCTTTGTTCTCCGAGTCGTGCCGGCAGCAGCCATGCGACGACGAGCGCCGCGGTCAGCGCGATACCGGCGCAGACCAGCGAACCAACCCGAAGGCCATCGAGAAAAGCCGCATTGACCGCCTGCCGGACATCGGCGGCCGGACCGGCAGGCAACTCACCGATTACCTTGTGTGACACGGCCATTGATCGCCGCATCGCTGAGCGCAAATCGGCGGGCAATCCGGCCAAAGCCGATGCCGAGCCGAGGCGGCCGGAGTACACGGATGCAAAGACGCTGCCCACGATGGCAACGCCGAGGGTGCCGCCCAGCTCACGTGTGGTGTCGTTGACGGCCGACCCGACCCCGGCCTTGTCGGCCGACAAGGACCCCATGATCGCCTCGGTGGCCGGTGCGGTTGTCAGGCCGAGTCCGCCGCCGAGCAGCACCATTTGCATCGCGATCACGCTGTAGGCGGTCGCCGTGTCGACGGTGGACGCCCAGCCCAATCCCGCGGCGAACACCGCGAGGCCGGCGGCGTTTGTTGCCCGAGTCGTGCCGGCAGCAGCCACGCGACGACGAGCGCCGCGGTCAGCGCGATACCGG
>JAVROZ010000496.1:0-12194 GCA_032162485.1 Mycobacterium sp. | reverse complement strand
GACGCGGCTGCCGCTCAAGCAGAGCTGGACAGGCGGCCCGCTGAGCACACCTACCTGATCACGGTCTCGTTCGCCGGCGACGACGAGCGCCCGGTGCTGGCCGCTGACGATGCTCTTTCGGAAGCCGACATTGCCGCCATCACAGCCCGCCTCGACCGCCTCGATGCCGCCAGCGACTCCGGGCCGTGGACCAAGCGGTACCTACGGCTGATTGCCGACAACGAGGCGGTGCGCGCCCCTGACCTGGCCGCCGGGGAGGGGCTCGATGTGCCACGATTCAAGCGTCGGGTACGTCGTCTCAAGGAGCTGGGCCTGACGATCAGCCTCGACGTCGGCTACCGGCTGTCGCCGCGCGGCCGGGCCTTTCTGGGGACGGAATGCTGATGCTGCCGGACCGCATCCGCGCCGACGAAGCCAGCGTGTTCCGGCTGCCCGACGGGCGTGGGTTGGCCTACCTGGAGTGGGGTGACCCCGCCGGTTATCCCGCGTTCTACTTTCACGGCACCCCGAGCTCTCGGCTGGAGGGCGCCTTCGCCGACCGTGCGGCGCGTCGCCACGGGTTCCGACTGATCGCGGTCGATCGTCCCGGGTTCGGGCGCTCGACTTTTGCGCCAGGACGCAGATTTCACGATTGGCCGGCCGACGTGTGCGCCCTCGCCGATGGGCTACAGCTGGACGCATTCGGTGTGGTCGGACATTCGGGGGCCGGCCCGCACCTGTTCGCCTGCGGGGTCTTCATCCCGCCGGCCCGGCTCCGGTTCATCGGTGCGCTGGGACCCTGGGGCCCGCTGGCGACCCCGGAGATCATGGACAGCCTCAATCGGACCGACCGCTTCTATGCCCGTCGGGCCCAAAGCGCAGCGTGGACTTTCGATGCCGCGTTTGCCCCGCTCGGTTGGTGCGCCAAGTTTCTTCCCGGCCTGTTCTGCCGGTTGGTGACGGCCTCGCTGCCCGAGGTCGATCAGCAACACATGCGCGACGGGCTCTTCCTGCGGCACTTCCGCGCCATGCAACTCGAGGCATTCCAGCAGGGCGGTCGCGGTGCAGCATACGAATCGTTGCTGCAATATCGGCCGTGGGATTTCTGCGTGGACGAGGTGGCGGTGCCCACCCATATCTGGCAAGGCGACCGAGACTCCTTCATCCCGCGCGCGATGGCTGAATACCTGCAGCGCGCCATTCCGAACGCGGATCTGCACTGGGCCCACGGTAAGGGACATTTCAACATCGAGGACTGGGACGCGGTCCTCGCGGCGTGCGCTGCCGACGCAAAGATCAGGTAGATACCTGACCTCGGCTCACGGTTGGGGTTGCGGTAGTCGCAGCGGTTGAGCTGTTAACGCCGCGGCGCAGAATGGGCCGCGGAATTTGTCGTACCTGGTTGCAATGATGAAGTCATGTCCTTGTCCGCATCGCCTGCCGCGGTAGTCAGCTCTGCTGAGCGTCTTGAGGTGCTCTTTGAGGAGTTGGCGGAGTTGGCCGGTCAGCGCAACGCGATTGATGGGCGCATCGTGGAGATCGTCGCGGAGATGGATCGCGACGAGTTGTGCGGCGCGACGGGTGCACGGTCGGTCGCGGCGTTGGTGGCCTGGAAGCTGGGCGTGTCCTCGGCGAACGCGCAAACGATCACTGCCGTCGCCCACCGGCTCGAGGAGTTCCCGCGCTGCGGCCACGGAATGCGGGAGGGTCGACTGTCGCTGGATCAGGTCGGCGTCATCGCGGCGCGCGCCGGTCAGGGATCGGATGAGCATTACGCCGAGTTGGCCCGGGTCGCCACGGTCAACCAGCTGCGCACCGCGCTCAAGCTCGAGCCACGACCCCAACCCGAGCCTGGGCCCCAGCCGCAGCCGCGGCCCTCGATCACCACGACCTCCGATGAAGAGTTCACCTGTTGGCGGATCAAACTTGCCCACCCCGATGCGGCGAAATTCGATGCGGCGCTTTCCTCTCACCGTGATGCGCTGATCGCCGAGTGGAACCGCGATCACGGCCAGGGCGACCCCGATCACCGGCCTCCGTTGCCGGACACCTATGCGGCCTTCATGAGTCTGGTCGAGGCAGCATGGGACGCCGAAGCGGCCCGCCGACCCCACGGGCAGCACACCACCGTGGTCGTTCACCTCGACGTTGAGCAGCGCGCCGCCGCACTGCATCTGGGTCCGCTGCTCACCGACGCCGAACGCCAGTATCTGAGCTGTGATGCCACTTATGAGGTCTGGTTCGAACGCCAAGGACAGGTGATCGGCGCCGGCCGCACGACCCGCCAGATCAACCGGCGGCTACGCCGCGCCCTGGAGCACCGCGACCGCACCTGCGCGGTTCCTGGCTGTGGCGCCACCCGCGGTCTGCACGCCCACCACATCCGGCACTGGGAAGACGGCGGTGCCACCGAGTTAGCCAACCTGGTGCTGGTATGCCCTTATCACCACCGGTCACACCATCGCGGCCTGATCACCATCACCGGACCCTCAAACTATCTCACTGTCACCGACAGCTCCGGCCGGAAGCTGAGCGCAGGATCACTCGCGCGTGCGCCCAACCACTCCCCGCCCGTTGTCCCACCGTGCCCCGGACCCACCGGCGAGCGCGCCGACTGGTGGTGGTACCAACCGTTCGAGCCGTCGAATAACTAACGCCGACAGCTATTCGCGCCGGAGCCGGGAGTCGGCGAAGGCTTCCAACTTCTCCCATGCCCGCACCGCTGCGGCATACGGCCCGGCAGGCTTGCTGACCGAGTCGGGGTCGAGCACGAAGGCGATCAGCTTGCCCAGCGGCTTGCCCGTTTCCAGTGCCTTATCGACGGTGCTCTCCTCGGAGTACTCGCCGATGTCGCGAAGCAGTTCGACGGCCAAGTCGAGCTGTTCACGGTCAACCGCCTCCGGCCCGTCGGCGAAATCGTCGGCCAGCCCGGTGAGCACGTAGACGTTCTCCTCGGTGATATCCACCTTCAGTGAGCCGTCGATGGCGGCCGTGCGGATGTCGTCGTAGGTAGCCAGATCCGACAGGTCATGGTCGTGCTCGTCGGCGAGATAGCGAGCCAGCGCCCGCTCGGAGGTGAACACGCTGATCCGACCGTTGCGGCCCAAGAAGATCGGGCGATCATCGAGGTAGCACCGCAACGTGTAAAACGTGCCGGATCCCGTCATGATTCGGATCGGGTCGATGCCTACCTGCAGCCAGAAGTCCTCGTCGCCGCCCAGCACGACGGTGTCACCTTCGGCGCGGTCTTCGTCTTCTTCGTCGTCTTCGTCAACCTCGTCATCGTCCTCGTCGAGCTCGTCCTCGTCGCCTTCCTCTTCCTGGTCTTCCTCTTCGTCGCCGACCTCCTCTTCGTCGTCGGCGGCTTCGTCGTCCTCGTCCCCGGTTTCGGCAGCTTCGTCGGCTTCGGCGGTCGCTTCCTCTTCCTCGACTGCTTCTTCGAGCTCCTCGGCGGCCTTGGCAGAGAGCTCCTCGTCGACCTCGGGGGTGTTGACGACGTCGTCGATGGCTTTGAGCACGTCGTCCCAGCTGCGGTGGATGACCTCGGCAATGGCGTTCCAGCGCTTTTGGCCGGCCTTGCCGGTGAAGTGGTCGATACCGCCGGAAACGGTGCCCAGGACCGGATTGCCGTTGAAGAACTTCGATATCGCGGGCAACTCGCACACCGATCCGATGGACGACACGATCGCCAGCGTCCCGGCCAATGCGGTTACCGACATTTCGGTCGGCTTCTCGGCCACCAGCTCCTCGACCGCAACCAGGTCGAACTGCTTGTCGTCGGCCGGGTCCAGCTGGTGCGCGTTGACCTCGGTGACGTCTTTCCAGGCCGGGTGATCGACCAGGTCGTTGTCGTTGTCGCTGCGCACGAACGCGGCCAGGTCAGCAACGCTCTCGAAGACATATAGGTCTTCGTCTTTGCCCAGGAACGCTTCCCACTCGTCGCCGGAGTCACGCCAGCGGGGTGCCCACAGCGTGTAGCGGTCACCGTCGGACAGACTCAGGCGGATCGGCACGAGGTCAGCAGCCATGCGGCACACAATAGCGACCCGGCCAGTTAGCGCTTACCCGCCCCAAATAGTTGCGATGACGGGAGCACTTGCCGCGTAACCCGTTTTGGGCAGCCCGTACATCTCTTCAAGCGTGGAAAGCACGTTGTAGTGGCTGATGGTTTCGTTGTAGCTGCCGGGCTGTATGTGCGCGCCGTAGAACACCGTTGGGATCTGGTTGCGGGGACCGCCGTCGTCCTCGTCCCAGGTGACGATCAGCAGGCTGTTGTTGGCCTTGGCCCAGTTGGCGTACGGGGACAGTTGGCGGTTCAGCCAGGCATCGCCCTGAGCGATGGAGCCGTCGTGCATGTTGTTGTCGTTGTTCGGGATGACGAACGACACGGTCGGCAGGCTCGCATAGTTTCCGGAAGCGGGGAACGCGGAGAACGGCACCGACAGCGTCGTCGGCACGTTGCTGAAGTTGACCCACGGCACGTGTTTGCGTCCATACTTCCCGGCGCTGCACACCGTCGATCCGACCGCGGGCAGGTCTTCGGCGAAGCCGCCGAAAGTGCGGCCGGCGGCCAGCAACCCCGACGCAATGTTCGGCTGGGCGCCGACGTCGACCGGGCAGCTGTCCTTGGTCAACCCGAAAGTATTTCCGGCGAACATCGCCAGATAATTCGGTTCGCTGGGATGGGTCTCGGCGAACGACTGCGCCATCATCGCGCCGCCTGCGGCCAGCGCATTGATGAACGGCGCAGCCTGGTTGCCGATGATGTTGGCCTGCGAGCGGTTCTCCTCGACCACGATCACCACGTGGGCGTACGTCGGCAGCGTCGCGGCTTGTAGCCGCAACTGGTCGCCGGGCGCGGTCAACGACGCCGCCACTGGCACGAATACCGCCGCGGCGCGAAATGCCCTGGTCAGGTGGTTCCGCAAGCGCCGCATGCCGGGAGTATATGGGCGGGTTCGGCCCGCCGGACCGACGAAACTGCGCGTGTCAGCAGTCCTGAATCCGATCGTTATATAGGGTCAGAGCCAGTGCATGTTCATGTCCTTGACCACCCGCTTGCGGCGGCTCGGCTAACCACGTTGCGTGACGAACGCACCGACAACTTTTCGTTCCGTGCCGCCTTGCGCGAATTGACGCTTGCCCTGGTGTACGAAGCCACCCGGGAAATGGTTTGCGAAGAAGTGCGGATCCGTACGCCGCTGGCCGAGACGGTCGGGGTGCGGTTGTCCAAGCCGCCGCTGCTGGTGCCCGTCCTGCGAGCGGGCCTGGGCATGGTCAACGAGGCGCACGCCGCGCTGCCGGAGTCGCACGTGGGGTTCGTCGGCATCGCCCGGGATGAATCGACCCACGAACCGGTCCCGTACATGGAGGCATTACCCGCCGACCTCAGCGGGCTGCCTGTCATGGTCCTTGACCCGATGCTGGCGACGGGCGGGTCGCTGACACACACCCTCAAGCTGTTGCTGACCCGCGGCGCGACGGACGTGACTGTGCTGTGTGTGGTCGCGGCGCCCGAAGGTGTTGCGGCGCTAGAGAAGGTTGCGCCCAACGCGCGGTTGTTCACCGCCGCCATCGACGAAGGTCTCAACGAGGCGAAGTACATCGTGCCGGGTCTCGGTGATGCGGGCGATCGTCAGTTCGGGCCGCCCCACTGAGTCACCAATGCCGGATAGCGCAGACCAACGTCTCGCGCAGCGCGCGCGCCCGATCGCGCACCGGGCCCAGCTCGTCGGTTACCGCGCAGTGCACCTCCAAATAGAACTTCAGCTTCGGCTCTGTGCCCGACGGACGCACTACCACCCGGATCGACGTATCGTCGTCGCCGCCGGTGAAGACCAGGGCGCCGGTGATATCGGTGGCGGTCACGGTGAAGCCGGCCAGTCGATCCGGCGGGGCCTCGCGGAGTTGGCGCATCAGGGCGGCCGCCTCGTCGGGTCCACCGACACGACGCGGCACCGCGGCGACCTCGTGCACGCCGTGCCGGTAAGCGAGGTCGTCGAGCGCCTCGGGCACGGTGCGGCCCTGCCCAGCCAGCGTGGCCACCAGATCGCAGACCAACACCGCGGCACTGATGCCGTCCTTATCGCGCACGGCGTGCGGGTCGACGCAGTGCCCGATCGCTTCCTCGTAGGCGTAAACCAATGTCCCGGGGTGGTCCGCGTCAGCGCGCGCCAGCCATTTGAATCCGGTCAGCGTCTCGACGTGCAGCGCGCCATAGTTTGCGGCGATCTCGGCCAGCATCCGTGAGGACACGATGCTGCTGGCCACCGTGCGGATACCGGATGCAGCCTGCGAGAGAATGTAATCGCCAAGCAGCCAACCGGTTTCGTCACCAGACAACATTCGCCAGCCTGACGGTTCGGGTATCCCGACCGCGCATCGGTCGGCGTCAGGGTCCAGCGCGATCGCCACGTCGGCCCCGACTTCGGCGGCCAGGGCCAACAGCGCATCGGTAGCGCCGGGTTCCTCGGGGTTCGGGAAGGCGATGGAGGGGAAGTCGGGGTCCGGAGCGAATTGCGTTGCGACGGTGTGCACGTCGTCGAAGCCAGCCTGTCGCAGCGTGCCGACCGCCAGTGCACCGCCCACCCCGTGCATCGGTGTCAAAGCCACCCGGACCGAGCCGGTGCCCCGGCGCAGCCCGGCCGCGCGTTGTTGGTAGAGCTCGACGAGGTTGTCGGTGCCGGTTTTGAAGGGTTCTACCGGTAGCCGGGGGATCTCGTCGGCCGGCGGAGCGGCAGCCATCGCGGCTTCGATGCGTCGGTCGGTGGGGGAGACGATCTGAACTCCGCCGTCGAGATAGACCTTGTAGCCGTTGTCGGTCGCGGGGTTGTGGGAGGCCGTGATCTGTATTCCGGCGGCGGCGCCGGTGTGACGCACTGCGAAGGCGACCACCGGCGTGGGTACCGGCTCGGGAAACAACAGAACGGAAAAGCCTTGGGCGGCAATGGCTTCGGCAGCCGCTTTGGCGAACGCCGCCGAACCGTGCCGGGCGTCGCGCCCGACGATCACCGTCGTCGCCTGCCTGTCTGCCCGGTCCAGGAGCACCTGGGCCAGCGCCCAGGTGGCGCGCAACACCACCGCGACGTTCATCGCATCCGGGCCGCCGCGTACCGGTCCGCGCAGGCCGGCGGTGCCGAACGTGAGCGGGTTGGCGAACCGGGCGGCGAGTTCGTCAGGAGGCAGTGCCGCGAGCTCGGCGGCCGTCGTCGGATCAGGGTCGTGGGCAATCCATGCTTCGGGATTCACAAAAGGAACCGGCCTCTAGAACCGGGCTATCACGTCGGACAGCAGCGATCCCATTCGCGCGGCCGAGGCGGCACCGGCGGCCAGCACCTCGGCGTGGCTCAGCGGCTCGCCGGTGAGCCCGGCCGCCAGGTTTGTCACCAGCGAGATGCCCAGCACTTCCGCGCCCGCCGCCCGGGCAGCAATGGTCTCGTGCACGGTCGACATGCCCACCAGGTCGGCGCCCAAAATCTGCAGCATCGCGATTTCGGCGGGCGTCTCGTAGTGCGGACCCGGGAGGCCGGCGTAAACCCCTTCGGTGATCCCTGGGTCGGATTCGCGGGCCAGCGCACGCAGTCGCGGGGCGTAGGCGTGGGTGAGGTCGACGAACTGCGCACCCAGCAGGGGTGAGCGGGCGGTCAGGTTCAAGTGGTCGCTGATCAGTACCGGCTGGCCCACCCGCATCTCCGGACGCAGTCCACCGGCCGCATTAGTGAGGACGACGATGCGCGCTCCCGCCGCGCAAGCCGCCCGAACCGGGTGCACGACATGGCGCAGGTCGTGTCCCTCGTACGCATGGATCCGACCGGCCAGCACCAGCACCCGGTGCGCACCGACCGGCACCGACAAGAGTTCCCCGGCATGGCCGACCGCCTGGGGTGGGGCGAATCCGGGCACTTCGGCCTGAGGCAGCACGGCGGTCGGTGAGCCCAGCGCAGCGACGGCGGGCGACCACCCCGAACCCAGCACCACGGCGACGTCGTGCGCGGCGACCCCGGTACGGTCCACGATGACCTGCGCGGCCAGCGACGCGAGTTCGTCGGGATCGGGCGCCACGCTGCTCACGTTCGCGAGATTACTTGCCGAAGCCCGAGCTCAGGCTGGCCGAGGTGTATACAAATACCGAAAAGTTCATTTGCGAAACCCCCTCCCAACTGACCGGGCTCTAACCGAAAGTCAGCGGTCGTGCCAGCAAAAGCATACTTTTGGAACGGCGCAGCTGAGCGCGGACCGATGAGATACTGCGGATATGCCCGCACTTAGCGCACTGGAAAGCGTCGAGGCCGCGGTGCGGCGGCGCGGTGGTGACCTTGTCGAGCTGTCCCACGCCATCCACGCCGAGCCTGAGCTCGCGTTCGACGAGTACCGCAGCTGCGCCAAGGCCAAATCGCTGGCCGCCGAACGCGGATTCGCGATCACCCCGGTCGACGGCCTGGACACCGCGTTTCGCGCCGACTTCGGTAGCGGACCGCTGGTCGTCGGAGTGTGCGCCGAATATGACGCGCTGCCCGAAATCGGCCACGCTTGCGGCCACAACATCATCGCGGCTTCGGCGGTAGGCACCGCGTTGGCGCTCGCCGAGGTGGCCGACGACCTGGGTCTGACGGTGGCGCTGCTGGGCACCCCTGCCGAAGAATCCGGCGGCGGCAAAGTCTTGATGCTGCGGGGCGGGACGTTCGACGATGTCGCGGTGGCGGTCATGGTGCACCCGGGGCCCTCTGACATCGCCGGAGCGCGTTCGCTGGCGTTGTCCGAGGTCACCGTGCACTACCGCGGTAAGGAATCACACGCCGCGGTCGCGCCGCATCTCGGGGTCAACGCCGCCGACGCGCTGACCGTCGCGCAGGTGGCTATCGGCGTGCTGCGACAGCAGCTGGCGCCCGGGCAAGTGATGCACGGGATCATCACCCAGGGCGGGCAGGCGGTCAACGTCATCCCCGGCCACGGGACGCTGCAGTACGCGATGCGCGCGGTCGAGTCGGATTCGTTGCGCGAGTTGGAGGGCAGGATGTATGCCTGTTTTGCCGCCGGCGCACTGGCCACCGGCTGCGAATACGAAATCAATGAGGCCGCACCGGCTTACGCGGAGCTGCGACCTGACCGGTGGCTGGCTGATGTGTGCCGGCAGGAGATGCGCCGGCTGGGTCGCGAACCCGTGCCGGCCGATATCGAAGCGGGGCTGCCGTTGGGCAGCACCGACATGGGCAACGTGACGCAGGTATTGCCGGGGATCCATCCGATAATCGGGGTCGACGCCGGTGGCGCGACGGTGCACCAGCGCGCCTTCGCCGACGCCGCGGCGGGCCCCAGCGCCGACCGGGCGGTGGTCGAGGGCGCGGTCATGCTGGCACGCACCGTCGTGCAGCTCGCGCAGGACGCGGGTCAACGGGAGCGGGTGCTGGAGGCGCAGCACGTCAGGGCTAGTGGGGAGGCGGCTCGATGAGCCTGGTCGACAGCGCGGAATCGTGGCTGGCCGCCCACCACGACGACTTGGTCTCCTGGCGGCGGCACTTCCACCGCTATCCCGAGTTGGGTCGCCAGGAGTTCGCCACTACGCAGTTCATCGCCGAGCGGTTGGCCGACGCGGGATTGAACCCGAAGGTTCTGCCCGGCGGAACCGGTCTGACCTGCGACTTCGGCCCCGAACATCAGCCCAGGATCGCGCTGCGTGCCGATATGGATGCGTTGCCGATGGCCGAGCGGACGGGTGCGCCTTATGCCTCCACGATGCCCAACGTCGCGCATGCCTGCGGTCATGACGCGCACACCGCGATCCTGCTGGGAACCGCGCTGGCGCTGGCGTCGGTGCCCGAACTGCCGGTCGGAGTGCGGCTGATCTTCCAGGCTGCCGAGGAATTGATGCCCGGCGGCGCGATCGATGCCATCGCGGCGGGTGCGTTGACCGGGGTGTCGCGAATCTTCGCGCTGCACTGCGACCCCCGACTCGAGGTCGGAAAGGTCGCTGTGCGGCTGGGGCCGATCACCTCGGCGGCCGACCAGATCGAGATCACTCTGTATTCGCCCGGCGGCCACACCTCGCGCCCGCACCTGACCGCCGACCTGGTTTACGGGATGGGCACGTTGATCACGGGCCTGCCCGGCGTGCTGTCGCGCCGCATCGACCCACGCGCCAGCACCGTCCTGGTGTGGGGCGCGGTCAATGCTGGCGTGGCGCCCAATGCGATTCCGCAAAGCGGCGTGCTGGCCGGCACCGTGCGCACCGCCAGCCGTCAGACCTGGATCGATCTTGAGGGAATCATCCGCGAGGCCGTCACGGGACTGTTGTCGCCGCTGGCGATCGAGCACACCATGCAGTACCGGCGCGGTGTGCCGCCGGTGGTCAACGAGGACGTCGCGACGCGAATCCTCACCCACGCCATCGAGGCCGTCGGCCCCGACGTGCTGGCCGATACCCGGCAGTCCGGCGGTGGTGAAGACTTCTCCTGGTACCTCGAAGAAATTCCCGGCGCGATGGCGCGGTTGGGCGTGTGGTCAGGCGAAGGGCCGCAGTTGGATCTGCATCAGCCGACGTTCGACCTCGACGAGCGGGCGCTGGGCATCGGTGTGCGGGTGATGGTGAACATCATCGAGCAGTCCGCCGCTTTCTGAGCGGCCAGAGCTAGGCGCCCGTACCCGGGCCGATGTTGCGGGCCGGGCGGGTGCGGATGTCGTGCACGTAATCTGCCGGCGCCCCCGCGGTTTCGGCGGCGTCGGCCATCACCCCCAGGTAGCGCGCCGACGGCAGTCCGCCCTCCCAGGCGTCCAGCACGTACAGCCACGCCAGGACGGGTTCGATGTCGGTGTCCGACGACTCGCGCTCCACCCGGCACCGGATTTTCTGGTGGACGCCGAACTCAGAGCCTTCCCACCGGTCCAGGTTCATCTCGTCCGCCGGCGTCATGTCATAGAGCACGACGAACACCCGCGAATCGGGGTCTTCGACCACCGTGGCCAGCGCACCCTCCCAGCCGATGTCTTCGCCGCCGAACGTCAGGCGCCAACCCGGTAACCAGCCGGTTCCGGCCATTGGGGAGTGCGGTGCGCGCTTGAGCATCTGCTCGGGATGCATGTTTGATCCGTAAGCGGCGTAGAGCGGCACGGGGAAAGCTTAAACGCCTCGCTTTGCAGCGCTCCGCAGGATAACTCCCGCCGCCCAACTTCACGCTGCGAAGTGCTCTGCATGTTCCGGGTCGCCCCGCTAGGTTTGGGGCTGTGGTGACCCGCATCGTGATCCTCGGTGGAGGCCCGGCTGGGTACGAAGCGGCCCTGGTGGCCGCCAACGCGCGGCCCGACTCCGTCCAAGTCACGGTGATCGACTCCGATGGCATCGGCGGCGCGGCCGTCCTGGACGACTGCGTCCCGTCCAAGACGTTCATCGCGTCCACCTGGCTGCGCACCGAGCTGCGCCGTGCGCCGCGGCTGGGTTTCGATATCGACATCGACGACGCCAAGATTTCGTTGCCGCGGATCCACGCCCGGGTCAAGAAGCTTGCCGCAGACCAGTCGGACGACATCGCCGCCCAGCTGCGCAGCGTGGGTGTCGAGCTGGTCGCCGCCCGCGGCGAGCTGATCGACCCCACCCCCGGTCTGGCCTGCCACCGCATCAAGGCCACCCATTCCAAGGAGGGCCCCGACGGCCCGGTCATCACCGAGCACGAAGCCGACGTCGTGCTGATCGCCACGGGCGCCAGCCCCCGGGTCCTGCCGTCGGCTCAGCCCGACGGCGAGCGCATCCTGACCTGGCGCCAGCTCTACGACCTAAAGGCGCTGCCGGAACATCTGATCGTGGTGGGTTCGGGAGTTACCGGCGCCGAGTTCGTGCACGCCTATACCGAATTGGGTGTTCAGGTGTCGGTCGCCGCCAGCCGGGACCGGGTGCTGCCCTACGAGGACGCCGACGCCGCCGCGGTCCTGGAAGAGTCGTTCGCCGAACGCGGAGTGCAGCTGTTCAAAAACGCGCGGGCGGAATCGGTCACGCGGACCGACAACGGCGTCCTGGTCACGATGACCGACGGCCGCACGGTCGAGGGCAGCCACGCCCTGATGACGATCGGCTCGGTTCCCAACACCAGCGGCCTCGGACTGGATCGCGTCGGCATCGAGCTGGGCCCCGGCGACTACCTGAAGGTGGACCGGGTGTCGCGGACATCGGTGGCCGGCATCTATGCCGCTGGCGACTGCACCGGTCTGCTGCTGCTGGCCTCGGTGGC